>JBGPQQ010000026.1:0-13714 GCA_041489115.1 Vicinamibacteria bacterium
GACGATATCGACCACCTCGGCAACCGGCGGGTGCGGGCCGTCGGCGAGCTGCTGGAGAACCAGTTCCGCATCGGCCTGGTGCGCATGGAGCGGGCCATCAAGGAAAAGATGAGCGTGTACCAGGAAATGTCGACGGCCATGCCGCACGACCTGGTGAACGCCAAGCCGGTGATGGCCGCCATCCGGGAGTTCTTCGGATCCAGCCAGCTCAGCCAGTTCATGGACCAGACGAACCCGCTCTCGGAGATCACGCACAAGCGGCGTCTCTCGGCCCTCGGCCCGGGCGGCCTCAGCCGCGAGCGCGCCGGCTTCGAGGTGCGCGACGTGCACCCGACCCACTACGGCCGCATCTGCCCGATCGAGACCCCGGAAGGCCCGAACATCGGCCTCATCTCGAGCCTCAGCTGCTTCGCCCGCATCAACGAGTTCGGGTTCATCGAGAGCCCCTACCGCAAGGTGAAGGACGGGCGCGTCCTCGACTACGTGCAGGTCCTGGAGTCGGGGGAGAGCCGGTACAAGGTGGGCGACATCGTGGAGCGCGACGAGATGGAGCGCGACCACGAGGCGCTGCGGGCCCGCAGGAAGAGGCCGGCCGAGATCGAGCCCTACTGCTTCTACCTCTCCGCCTGGGAGGAGGACAAGTACACGATCGCCCAGGCCAACGCCCGGCTCGACGAGCAGGGCCGGCTCGTGGACGAGCGCGTCGAGGCGCGTAAGATCGGCGACTCCATCCTCGCCAAGCGGGAGGAGATCGACTACGTCGACGTCTCGCCGAAGCAGCTGGTCTCGGTCGCCGCGTCCCTGATCCCGTTCCTCGAGCACGACGACGCCAACCGCGCCCTCATGGGCTCGAACATGCAGCGCCAGGCGGTGCCCCTCCTCCGCTCCGAGGCCCCCCTGGTCGGGACCGGCATGGAGCACATCACGGTCAAGGACTCCGGCGCCGCGGTCGTCTGCCGGCGGGCCGGCACCGTGGACTCGGTTGACTCCCGCCGGGTCATCGTGCGCGTCGAGGCGCAGGACGGCCCCGACAAGGGCAAGGAGATCGGCGCCGACATCTACAACCTGACGAAGTTCAAGTGCTCGAACCAGAACACGAGCATCAACCAGAAGCCGATCGTGAAGGTCGGCCAGCACGTGGCCAAGGGCCAGATCATGGCCGACGGGCCCTGCACCGACATGGGCGAGCTCGCCCTCGGGCGGAACGTGCTCGTCGCCTTCATGCCTTGGCGCGGGTACAACTTCGAGGACGCCATCCTGGTCAGCGAGAAGCTGGTCAAGGAGGACATGTACACCTCGATCCACATCGAGGAGTTCGAGATCGAGGCCCGCGACACCAAGCTCGGGCCCGAGGACGTCACCCGCGACATCCCCAACGTGTCGGAGGGCCTCCTCGCCAACCTCGACGAGAGCGGGATCATCCGCATCGGGGCGAGCGTCAAGCCCGGCGACATCCTCGTGGGCAAGGTCACGCCCAAGGGCGAGACCCAGCTCACCCCCGAGGAGAAGCTGCTGCGCGCGATCTTCGGCGAGAAGGCCGGCGACGTCCGCGACGCCTCGCTCTACTGCCCGCCGGGCATCGAGGGCATCGTGGTCGACGTCAAGATCTTCTCCCGGAAGGGTGTCGAGAAGGACGACCGGGCCCGGCAGATCGAGGAAGCCGAGCTCTTCATGATGGAGAAGAACCTGAAGGACGAGATCCGCATCCTTCAGGACGAGCGGGACAAGAGGATCGAGAACCTGCTCGATGGCCATTCGGCGACCGCGGACCTCGTCAACGCCCGCGGCGACAAGGTGGTGCGGAAGGGCCAGACCCTCACCCGCGAGGCCCTCCAGAAGCTGCGGCACTCGGACATCCTGAAGCTCCGCGTCACCGGCGAGGTCGAGGAGCAGCTCAACGAGATCGTCGACAAGACCGAGCGCCAGATCGAGGTCCTGAAGACGCTCTTCACGGAGAAGGAGAGCCGCCTCAAGCGCGGCGACGAGCTGCCCCCCGGCGTCATCAAGCTGGTCAAGGTCTTCGTCGCCATGAAGAGGAAGCTCTCCGTGGGCGACAAGATGGCGGGCCGCCACGGGAACAAGGGCGTCATCGCCCGGATCCTGCCCGACGAGGACATGCCGTACCTCCCCGACGGCAGCCCGGTCGAGATCGTCCTCAACCCGCTGGGCGTGCCCTCGCGCATGAACGTCGGCCAGATCCTCGAGACCCACCTCGGCTGGGCGGCCAAGGCGATGGGCCTGCACGTCGCGACCCCCGTCTTCGACGGCGCCGGCGAGGGCGAGATCAAGGCCCTCCTGGTGAAGGCGAACGCCCGGGAGCAGGAGAGGAACCCGCTCCGGCCCAACCTGCTGGAGAGCGGCAAGAGTACCCTCATCGACGGGATGACGGGAGAGCCGTTCGAGCAGAAGGTCACCGTGGGCTACATCTACATGCTAAAGCTCTCCCACCTCGTCGACGACAAGATCCACGCGCGCTCGATCGGCCCCTACTCCCTCATCACGCAGCAGCCGCTCGGGGGCAAGGCGCAGTTCGGCGGCCAGCGCTTCGGGGAGATGGAAGTGTGGGCCCTCGAGGCGTACGGCGCCGCCCACATCCTCCAGGAGCTCCTCACCGCGAAGTCGGACGACGTCTACGGCCGGGCCAAGATCTACGAGGCCATCGTGAAGGGCGACACTGCCTACACCCCGGGCATCCCCGAGTCGTTCAACGTGCTCATCCGGGAGCTGCAGAGCCTCTGCCTCGACGTCGAGCTGATCAAGACCAAGCACTGAGGGCGACGCTAAGGAAAGGTCGGTTGGTACGATGAGCGTGATGATTCCGATGAGGCCCAACCTGGAGCCGGGACGGTCCATGCTGGACTTCGACGCGATCCGGATCCGCCTGGCGAGCCCCGAGAAGATCCGGTCCTGGTCCCACGGCGAGGTCACGAAGCCGGAGACCATCAACTACCGGACCTTCAAGCCCGAGCGGGACGGGCTCTTCTGCGCGAAGATCTTCGGCCCGATCACCGACTGGGAGTGCCTCTGCGGCAAGTACAAGCGCATGAAGCACCGCGGGGTGATCTGCGACAAGTGCGGCGTCGAGGTCACCCAGTCCAAGGTGCGGCGCGAGCGCATGGGCCACATCGAGCTCGCCTGCCCGGTGAGCCACGTGTGGTTCTTCAAGGGGCTGCCCAGCCGCATCGGGCACATCCTCGACATCTCGCTGCGCGACCTCGAGCGGATCCTCTACTTCGAGTCCTACGTGGTCATCGACCCCGGGGACTGCCCCGAGGTGAAGCACCACGAGCTCGTCTCGGACGAGCGCTACCGCGTGCTGCGCGAGAAGCATCCCCGGCTGCGCTGCTCGATGGGGGCGGAGGCGATCAAGGAGCTCCTGCGCCGGGTGGACGTGGACGAGGACTCGCTCGAGCTGCGCGAGCGGATGAAGACCGAGACCTCGGTCCAGAAGAAGATCAAGTTCGCCAAGCGGCTGAAGGTCGTGGAGGCCTTCCGCAAGAGCGGCAACAAGCCGGAGTGGATGATCCTCGACGCGATCCCGGTGATCCCGCCCGAGCTGCGGCCGCTGGTGCCGCTCGACGGGGGCCGCTTCGCGACCTCCGACCTCAACGACCTCTACCGCCGCGTCATCAACCGGAACAACCGCCTGAAGAAGCTCATCGAGCTGCGGGCGCCGGACGTCATCGTGCGCAACGAGAAGCGCATGCTCCAGGAGGCGGTGGACGCCCTTTTCGACAACGGGCGCCGGGGCCGCGTGCTGCGCGGGGCCAACAACCGCCCGCTGAAGTCGCTGTCCGACACCCTGAAGGGCAAGCAGGGCCGCTTCCGCCAGAACCTGCTCGGGAAGCGCGTCGACTATTCGGGCCGCTCGGTCATCGTGGTGGGGCCGGAGCTGAAGCTCCACCAGTGCGGCCTGCCCAAGAAGATGGCGCTCGAGCTCTTCAAGCCGTTCATCTACAACAAGCTCGAGAAGGAGGGCCTCGTCACCACCATCAAGGCGGCCAAGGAGATGGTGGAGCAGCAGCGGCCCGAGGTCTGGGACTTCCTCGAGGAGGTCATCCGCGAGCACCCGGTCCTCCTGAACCGCGCCCCCACCCTGCACCGGCTGGGCATCCAGGCCTTCGAGCCGATGCTGGTCGAGGGCAAGGCCATCCGGATTCACCCGCTCGTCTGCACCGCCTTCAACGCCGACTTCGACGGCGACCAGATGGCCGTGCACATCCCGCTCTCGCCCGAGGCGCAGATCGAGGCCAGCGTCCTGATGCTGTCCTCCAACAACATCCTCTCGCCCGCGAACGGCCAGCCGATCGCGATCCCCAGCCAGGACATCGTCCTCGGCTGCTACTACCTGACCAAGGAGAAGAAGGGGACGAAGGGCGAGGGCCGCGCCTTCGCGTGCCCCGAGGACGTGCTGATCGCGCTCGAGCACAAGGAAGTCGAGACCCTCACCCCCATCCGGCTCCTGTACAGCGGCGAGCTGATCGACCTCACCACCGTCTACGACGACCAGGACGTGATGCACACCGAGCCGCAGATGGTGAAGAGCCAGGTCATCAACACGACGGTCGGCCGGGTGATCTTCAACGACTCCCTCCCCGAGGCCACCCCGTACGTCAACGGGCTCCTCCGGAAGAAGGGCCTGCAGCAGCTGGTGCAGTACTGCTACCTGCGCTTCGGCCTCGAGACGACCGTGCGCATGCTCGACGCCATCAAGGACCTGGGCTTCTCCTACGCCACCCGGGCCGGCATCTCCATCGGGATCGACGACCTCGTCATCCCCGCCGGCAAGGAGAAGATGGTCGGCGGCGCCCAGAAGGAGGTGATCGAGGTCGAGAAGCAGTACCTCGACGGCGCGATCACCAACGGCGAGCGCTACAACAAGGTGATCTCCATCTGGTCCTCGGTGACGGAGAAGGTCGCCGACGCGATGTTCAAGGAGATGGAGCGGCAGGACGAGGAGGGCATCGAGTTCAACCCGATCTACATCATGGCCGACTCGGGCGCCCGCGGATCGAAGCAGCAGATCCGGCAGCTGGCCGGGATGCGCGGCCTCATGGCCAAGCCCTCGGGCGAGATCATCGAGAACCCGATCACCTCGAACTTCCGCGAGGGCCTGACCGTCCTGCAGTACTTCGTCTCCACCCACGGGGCGCGCAAGGGCCTCGCCGACACCGCGCTCAAGACCGCCGACTCCGGCTACCTGACCCGCCGCCTGGTCGACGTCAGCCAGGACGTCATCATCAGCGAGCACGACTGCGGAACGGTCGACGGCATCGAGATCCGCCCGATCATCGAGTCGGGCGAGGTGATCGAGCCCCTGCGCGACCGCATCATCGGCCGCGTCAGCCTGGAGAAGATCAAGGACCCGATCGACGGCTCCGTGGTCGTGGACGCCAACAAGGAGATCGGCGAGGAGACGGCCAACGCCATCCAGGCGGCGGGCATCGAGAAGGTCCGCATCCGCTCGGTGCTGAGCTGCGAGTCGGCGCGGGGGGTGTGCGCCCTCTGCTACGGCCGCGACCTCGCCACCGGCAAGCTCGTCGAGATGGGCCTCGCGGTGGGGGTCATCGCCGCGCAGTCGATCGGGGAGCCGGGGACGCAGCTCACCATGCGGACCTTCCACATCGGGGGCACGGCCAGCCACACCACCCAGCAGACGACCCTCGAGGCCAAGAACGCCGGGCTCGTCAAGCTCCACAACGTGACCACGGTCCGGGACAAGAAGGGCGACCTCGTGGTCATGAACCGCTCGGGCGCGCTCATCATCCACGACCAGAAGGGCCGCGAGAAGGAGCGCCACGCCGTCGTCTACGGCGCCCGCCTCAAGGTCAAGGACGGCCAGGACGTCAAGCAGGGCCAGCTCCTCGTGGAGTGGGACCCCTACTCCTTCACCATCATGACCGAGGACGAGGGCCAGGCGACCTTCAAGGACGTCCTCGACGGCCAGACCGTGCACGAGCAGGTGGACGAGAACACCGGCATGTCCGCCCTCGTCATCATCGAGTCGCCGGACGAGAAGAAGCAGCCGCGGATCGAGGTGCGCGACCAGAAGGGCAAGATCCTCCGCAAGTACCTGCTGCCCTCCGGCGCCCACCTCATGGTGGAGGACGGGCAGGAGGTCTTCGCCGGCGACGTGCTCGCCAAGATCCCGCGCGAGACGGCCAAGACGAAGGACATCACCGGCGGTCTCCCGCGCGTGGTGGAGCTCTTCGAGGCGCGGCGGCCGAAGGAGCCCGCCGTCATCACCGAGATCGACGGGAGCGTGAAGTACGGCGACGTGCAGAAGCAGTACCGGAAGATCTTCGTCACCGGCGACGACGGCGAGACCCGCGAGTACCAGCTGCCCCGCGGGTCGCACATCAACGTCCAGGAGGGCGAGCGGGTGAAGGCCGGCGAGCCCCTCATGGACGGCCCGATCGACCCCCACGACATCCTGCGGGTGCGGGGCGAGAAGGAGCTGCAGCGCTACCTGGTCGACGAGATCCAGGAGGTCTACCGGCTGCAGGGCGTGAACATCAACGACAAGCACATCGAGGTGATCTCGCGCCAGATGATGCGGTGGGTGAAGGTCGAGGAGGTGGGGGACAGCGAGTTCCTGATCGACGAGGTGGTGGACCGCTTCCGGTTCATGAACCAGAACAACCACCTCGCCGCCGAGGGGAAGAAGCCGGCCAGCGGGCACCCGCTGCTGCTGGGCATCACCAAGGCCTCGCTGTCGACCGACTCGTTCATCTCCGCAGCGAGCTTCCAGGAGACGACCCGGGTCCTGACCGAGGCCGCGATCAGTGGCAAGGTGGACCACCTGCGGGGGCTGAAGGAGAACGTCATCATGGGCCGGCTCATCCCCGCCGGCACCGGGATGGAGTACTACCGGAAGATCAAGATCCCCGAGGAGGTCATCGAGCGCGGGGGCGAGGCGGGCCTCGAGGGCGAGTACGCCCCGGAGTACCTCGTCGAGCCCGAGCACATCCGCGAGGGAATGACAAAGGCGTAGTTTGTTCTGGGGGGTGCTGCTTGCCCTGGCTGAAGTGCCAGGGCGTCGCACCCCCCAGCTTGTCCAGCCCGGTTTGCAGTGCGGGGACCCCCCGCTCGCTACGGGGGAGTGAATCCCCCTCCGCTCGCAGCCCGTTGCCTGTGCCCGCGGGCAACCCAGTCCCCGAAGGAAGCAGGCCGTGGCGCGATCGCGCTGCTCCGGTCCCCGGCTGTTTCTTCGACCCTTGTCGCCTTCGCCTTTGCGGGGGAGCCCCCGGTTCGCGCTCCGCACCCCGTGCCCTGCCTCCTTCTTTGAACCGGGGGGCTTCGCCCCCCGGACCCCCCGTGTACCTCGAACGGGTCAGTCGCTTGTGGCCTCGACCCTCCGTGTCCCCCGGACGGCTTCGGTTGTGGGCTAGACTAGCCGGCGCAGGGGGCCTCTATGCGAAAGCGTGTTGCCGTCGTCGCGTCCCTCGCGCTCGCCGCCCTGATCCTGCTCGGCTGCCGGGCGAAGGAGAAGGCCCCGGACCCGAACCAGCTCATCGCCGATCTCCGGAGCGCCGACGCGGAGAAGAGCGGCCGGGCACGCCTCCAGCTCATCACCATGGGCGAGCCCGTCGTGCCCGCCCTCGCCGGTATGCTGCGCTCGGGGACACCCGCCGAGCGCATCGCCGCCGCGAACACGCTCTGGGGCATGGGCAGCCGCGCCCAGGCCGCGGTCCCCGGCCTCGCTGCCGCTCTCGCGGACCCGGATCCCGCGCTGCGGGTGGCCGCGGCGATGGCCCTGGAGAACATGGGGAGGGCGGCGGAAGCCGCGGTGCCGTCGCTGGCGAAGGCCCTCGGCGACCGCGAGGCGCGCGTGCGCCAGGCCGTGGTCAAGGCGCTCGGCGCGATCGGGCCCGCCGCCCGGGCCGCGTTGCCCACCCTCACCCGCGCCTTGCGGCGGGGGGCCTGGCCCGAAGCCGAGGAGGCGGTGAGGCGGATCCGGGGACTCGAGCCGGGGGCGCCGGTCGAGCTCGGCCCCGAGGAGCCCGATGCGCCGTGAGCCTCGCCGGCCGCCTCGAGGTGCACCTGGCCGACTTCGAGCGGGTCCGGGGATACAGGCCGTGAGCGGGGAGGCAACGAGCATGCTGAGAGCGCACAGGGGACGACTCGCCGCCGCCGCGACGCTGGTGCTGGTCGCCACCGCGGCGATCTCCGGCGACCGGAAGACGATCGGCCGGATCGAGCGGCCGGACCCGCGGCTTGACAGGCTGGTCCCGCGGGACGCGGTCATCGAGGTGCTGGCCGAGGGGTTCCGCTGGTCCGAGGGGCCGGCGTGGGACCGGGCGCGAGGCCGGCTCCTCTTCTCCGACGTGCCGAGCAACGTCGTGCACGCCTGGAGCGAGAAGGACGGGCTCTCGACGTTCCTGAAGCCGAGCGGCTACACCGGCCCCGAGGGAGGAGGCGGCCGCGAGCCGGGGGCGAACGGCCTGGCCTTCGACGCACAGGGGCGGCTCATCCTGTGCCAGCACGGCGACCGGCGGATCTCGCGGCTCGAGAACGGCCGGTTCGTGACGCTCGTGGACCGCTTCGAGGGGAAGCGGTTCAACAGTCCCAACGACCTCGTGCTCGCCGCGGACGGCTCGATCTACTTCACCGATCCGCCCTACGGGCTCACGAAGACGTTCGACGACCCGGGCCGTGAGATCGGCTGGAACGGCGTCTACCGACTCGGGCCGGACCGCCGCGTGAGCGTGCTGGTGAAGGACCTCCGGGCGCCGAACGGCATCGGCCTGTCGCCCGACGGCCGGACCCTCTACGTGGGCCAGTCCGACGGGGACCGGCCCGTCGTGATGGCGTACGACCTGGCACCGGACGGCGCCGTCTCGAACGGCCGCGTGTTCTTCGACACGACCCCGCTGCGGAAGAACGGGCCGGGCGCCCCCGACGGTCTGAAGGTGGACCGCGACGGCAACGTCTTCACGACCGGCCCCGGCGGCGTCCTGGTGCTGACGCCGAAGGGCGAGTACCTGGGGACGATCGTGACCGGCGTCCCGACCGCCAACCTGGCCTTCGGGGACGACGGCTCCACGCTGTACCTCACGGCCAACGACAAGCTCTGCCGGGTCCGGACAAGCGCCAAAGGCCAAGGTTTCTAGGCCGGCGGCGGTCCGCCGAAGGCCGTCAACGGGGGGTTGGGGGTGTGCCACGCACCCCCGAGAACGAAGCCCGATTGACCACGCCCTTGACAGTCCCTCCGTTTCCTGTAAACTCGAAAGGTTGTTCCAAGCGGGGGGAAGCGTGCCTAGGCGTTCCGGGCAGACCTCCCCCGCGATTCGGTTCTCACTCGGAGGCAAAGTGCCCACGGTCAACCAGCTCGTCCGGGTCGGTCGCAGCAGGGTGCGCTCGAAGACCGACAGCCCGGCGCTACAGGGATCCCCGCAGAAGAGGGGGGTGTGCGTCCGCGTCTTCACCTCGACGCCCAAGAAGCCGAACTCGGCGCTCCGCAAGGTGGCGCGGGTCCGGCTGACGAACCACATCGAGGTGACGGCGTACATCCCCGGCGTGGGCCACAACCTGCAGGAGCACTCGATCGTCCTCATCCGGGGCGGCCGCGTGAAGGACCTGCCGGGCGTGCGCTACCACATCGTGCGCGGGACCCTGGACGCGGTCGGGGTGCAGGGACGCAAGCGGAGCCGGAGCAAGTACGGAGCGAAGCGGCCCAAGGCGTAGGGGCTTCGCCGGGTCGTGAGCGGTCCCGGGGCCGGAAAGGCGCCCGGGGGAGGAGACGAGAAGAGGCGTTCCGGCGGGATCGCCGGAGAGACACGGTCGGGGAAATCGGGCCCGCCTCGCGCAGGGGGTTGGGCCAGGATCCTCGAGGCGGGGCGGTCGTTGGGCCTCAGACGGACGCCGGCCGGGAACGGCAGACGCCGTGAACCCCGGAAGGCGCCGTCTGTTGTCGTTTACAGGGATTGAAGAGAAGGGAATAGGCAACAAGCTGCGAGCGAGCGGGATTCACTCCCGCGAGCGAGCGGGGGGTTGCAGGGGGGTGCGATGCAGCACCCCCCTATAAGAGGAAGATATGCCGCGTCGTGGATTGGTCGCGCGTCGTGAGGTTCAGGTGGACCCGCTCTACAACAGCGGGCTCGTCACCAAGTTCATCAACACCATGATGTACGGGGGCAAGCGCGCCACCTCGCAGGGGATCATGTACGACGCCCTCGGCGTCGTACAGCAGAAGACCCAGGACGATCCGCTCAAGGTCTTCAAGAAGGCCATCGACAACGTCAAGCCCACCCTCGAGGTCAAGAGCCGCCGCGTGGGCGGCTCCAACTACCAGGTGCCGGTCGAGGTCAACACCTCCCGCCGCACCTCGCTCGCCCTGCGCTGGCTGATCGGCTTCGCCCGCAAGCGTCCCGAGCGCACGATGGTGCAGAAGCTCGCCATGGAGATCATCGACGCCGCCAACATGCGCGGCGGCGCGGTCAAGAAGAAGGAAGACACCCACAAGATGGCCGAGGCCAACAAGGCTTTCGCCCATTACCGCTGGTAGGCCGCCCAGGTAACGAACGTGCCCAGGACCACCCCCCTCGACCGGACCCGGAACATCGGGATCGCGGCGCACATCGACGCCGGGAAGACCACGACCACCGAGCGGATCCTCTACTACACGGGGGTCAACTACAAGCTCGGCGAGGTCCACGAGGGCACGGCCACGATGGACTGGATGGAGCAGGAGCAGGAGCGGGGAATCACGATCACCTCCGCCGCCACCACCTGCTTCTGGAAGGACCACCGGATCAACATCATCGACACCCCCGGCCACGTCGACTTCACCGCGGAGGTGGAGCGCTCGCTGCGCGTCCTCGACGGCGCGGTGGCGGTCTTCGACGCGGTGGCCGGCGTGCAGCCCCAGACGGAGACGGTCTGGCGCCAGGCCGACAAGTACCGGGTCCCCCGCATCGCCTTCATCAACAAGATGGACCGGGTGGGCGCCGACTTCCTCCACTCGATCGAGACGATGCACGACCGGCTCGCCGCGAAGTCCGCGGTGGCCATCCAGCTGCCCCTCGGCCGGGAGGACCGGCACGCCGGCGTCATCGACCTCGTCGAGCTGAAGGCGGTGCGCTATCACGACGAGGCCCTCGGCGCCGAGTTCGAGATCGAGGAGATCCCGGCCGAGCACGGGGACGACGCCCGGCACTGGCGCGAGGTGATGATCGAGAAGGTGGCGGAGGCCGCCCACGAGGCGGGCGACGATACCCTCTTCGAGAAGTTCGTGGCGGGGGAGATTCCGAGCGTGGCGGAGATCAAGGCCGCGATCCGCTTCGCCACGGTGCGGATGAGGCTCTTCCCGGTGGTCTGCGGCGCCGCCTTCAAGAACAAGGGCATCCAGCCGCTCCTCGACGCGGTGGTGGACTACCTGCCCTCCCCGCTCGACATCCCCTCCACCATGGCCAACGACCCCAAGACCGGGGAGCTCCTGGAGCGGCCGGCGAAGGACGACGCCCCCTTCAGCGCCCTCGTCTTCAAGATCATGACCGACCCCTTCGTCGGCCAGCTCGCCTTCATCCGCGTCTACTCGGGCTCGATGAAGACGGGCGACACCGCGCTCAACACCACGAAGGGCCAGCGCGAGAGGATCGGCCGCCTCCTCAAGATGCACGCGAACAAGCGCGAGGAGATCAAGGAGGTCTGGGCGGGCGACATCGTCGCCGCGGTCGGCCTGAAGCACGTCACCACGGGCGACACCATCTGCGACCCGGACGCCCCCGTCGTGCTCGAGTCGATCCAGTTCCCGGCGCCGGTCATCGCCCTCGCGGTCGAGCCGAAGACGAAGAGCGACCAGGAGAAGCTCAGCAACGGCCTCGCCAAGCTGATGCAGGAGGACCCGACCTTCAAGGTCGAGACCGACAAGGACACGGGCCAGACCAAGATCTCCGGAATGGGCGAGCTGCACCTCGAGATCATCGTGGACCGCCTGAAGCGCGAGTTCTCGGTGGAGGCCAACGTGGGCAAGCCCCAGGTGGCCTACAAGGAGACGATCCGCAAGCAAGCCAAGGCCGAGGGCAAGTACATCAAGCAGACCGGCGGCCGCGGCCAGTACGGGCACTGCAAGATCGAGATCGGGCCGGCGCCGGGCGAGGGCTACGTGTTCGAGAACGACATCACGGGCGGTGTCATCCCGAAGGAGTACATCAAGCCGATCGACGAAGGCATCAAGGAAGCTCTCGAGCGCGGCATCCTCGCCGGCTACCCGATGGTGGACGTGAAGGTGCGCCTCTGGGACGGCAGCTACCACGACGTGGACTCCTCGGAGATGGCGTTCAAGATCGCGGGCTCGATGGCCTTCCAGGAGGCCGCGAAGAAGGCCCATCCGGTGCTGCTCGAGCCGATCATGAAGGTCGAGGTCGTGACCCCCGACGACTACACGGGGGCGGTGACCGGCGACCTCTCCGCCCGCCGCGGTCACCTCGAGGGGCAGATCTCCCGGGGCGGGTCGCAGATCATCACCGCGATGGTGCCCCTCTCGAACATGTTCGGGTACTCCACCGACCTGCGGTCGCGGACCCAGGGTCGCGCCACCTACTCGATGCACTTCGAGAAGTACGCGGAAGCCCCCCGCAGCGTCTCGGAGGAGGTCGTGGCGAGGGTCACCGGCAAGGTGGCGAAGGACTAGGGACAGGTCTCATCCAGCGCGAGGCATAGAGATGGCCAAGGAGAAGTTCGAGCGGACGAAGCCGCACGTGAACATCGGGACGATCGGTCACGTGGACCACGGGAAGACGACGCTGACGGCGGCGATCACGAAGTGCCTCTCGGTGACGAACCCGAAGGTCAAGTTCAAGGCGTACGACCAGATCGACAACGCGCCGGAGGAGCGGGAGCGGGGCGTGACGATCAACGCGTCGCACGTGGAGTACGAGACCGCGAACCGTCACTACGCGCACGTGGACTGCCCTGGCCACGCGGACTACATCAAGAACATGATCACGGGGGCGGCCCAGATGGACGGGTCGATCCTGGTGGTTTCGGCGGCGGACGGGCCGATGCCGCAGACGCGGGAGCACATTCTGCTGGCGCGTCAGGTGGGGGTTCCGTTCATCGTGGTCTTCCTGAACAAGGTGGACATGGTGGACGACCCTGAGCTCCTGGACCTGGTGGAGCTGGAGGTACGTGAGCTTCTGAAGACGTACGAGTTCCCGGGGGACCAGGTGCCGGTCGTCCGGGGCTCGGCGACGAAGGCTCTGGAGGGGTCGGGGGCGGACGAGGCTTCGAAGCCGATCCTGGCGCTGATGGAGGCGGTGGACAAGTACATTCCGCTGCCGCAGCGTCAGATCGACAAGCCGTTCCTGATGCCGATCGAGGACATCTTCACGATCTCGGGCCGGGGGACGGTGGCGACGGGCCGGGTGGAGCGGGGGAAGGTGAAGGTCGGGGAGGAAGTGCAGCTGGTGGGCCTTCGTCCGGAGAGCCCGAAGAAGGTCGTGACGGGTGTCGAGATGTTCAAGAAGCTGCTGGACGAGGGTGTAGCGGGGGACAACATCGGGGTTCTGCTCCGGGGGACGGACCGTGCGGAGATCGAGCGCGGGATGGTTCTGGCGAAGCCGGGGTCGATCACGCCGCACACGAAGTTCAAGGGCGAGGTTTACGTGTTGACGAAGGAGGAGGGGGGCCGCCACACGCCCTTCTTCACGGGGTACCGGCCGCAGTTCTACTTCCGGACGACGGACGTGACGGGGGTGGCGCACCTGCCGGA
>JBGPQQ010000027.1:0-13505 GCA_041489115.1 Vicinamibacteria bacterium
ATGGGCGCGGGCAGGCGGTCGGGCGGGGTCGTCGCCTTCTTCACCGCGTACTGCCACGTGGCCGGGGTGGCGAGCAGGACGAGGGTGGCCAGGGCGACCGCGCGCCGGAGCGCGCTCGTGGCGAAGCCGGCGAGGGCGATCGCGGCGAAGGCCCACAGCAGCGGGCCCGACTGCTCGACGAGGTAGGCGGCGTCGTTGACGACCTTCTGGCCCTCCAGGACCTCGGGAGCCGACACACGGAAGAGCAGGCCCAGCGGCCAGCCGGAGAGGGCCATGGCCCCGAGAGTCGAAGCTGCCGCCGAGCCCCGGAGGGCGCGCGCCGCCCCGGGCACGGCGACGAGCCGCAGGCCGAGTGAAGCGGCGAGCCAGAGCGCCGCCCACCCGAGAAGCTCCGGCCCCCCGATCGGCGCGAGGCCCAGCGTCTCCCGCGTCACCCGCGCGAGATCGAGCGGCGCGAGGACGACGCTGACCGTCTGCCCGCCCTGGCCGAGGGCGAGGGCGGCCGTGGCGAGCGCGCAGGGCAGGGCGGCGGCGAAGAGCCCGGCCCTCGGAGCCCGGCGCGCCAGGAGCCACGCGACGCCGAGGCCCAGCAGCAGGTGCGCGCCGAGGAAGACCTTGAAGAAAGGCACCGCGGCCGCCTGCAGCGCCGCGAGGGCCAGGTGGCCGTGGTGGCTCCCGGTCTCCTCGAAGCGGGAGAGGCAGAGAAGGGCGCCGAGGACGAGGGCGAGGGCTGGCACGATCGGGTTGGCGTACGCGAGGGACAGCAGGAGGTTCCCGCGCAGGAGGTCCGTCCACCAGTGGGCCTGCGGGTTCCCGGCGAAGACGAACGAAAAGTCGGTGAGGAGAAGCGTCCAGGGGGCGAGGGCCACTGCCAGGGGGGGCGCGCCGAGGTGGGCGACGAGCGCCCGCAGGCCCAGCACGAGGGCGAGGGCCCAGAGCGTCACGTCGAGCCGGGTGAGAGAGTCCCAGGGGTCGATCCCGGCCCAGCGCAGGGCCGCCGCCCGGACGAGGTCCGTGCCGAGGTGGTAGCCGAGCGGGAAGCCGGCGACGCCCGGGACCTGCGGCGGGTGGCCGATCACGAGCTCGCGGGTGAGCCCCACGTGGAAGGCGGAGTCGGACGTCACCAGGGGGTCGAGGAGAAAATCACCGGAGGCGTCGAGGCGGTTCCACCGGTACTGGGCCGCCGCGAGCAGTGCCACGAGGGCGAGGAAGGACGGAAGGGCGCCTCTCAGGGAGGGGCCGGCGGCGCGGCGCCAGGGGCCGAGGGGGAGGAGGAGCGTCGCGGCGAGCAGAACCTGCGCCAGGGGAAAGACCCAGGCCTGATCGGTGACGAGGCTCAGCCAGTAAGTACCAGCACACCAGCCAGTTCCGAGCGGGATGACCAGCGCTGGCTCGAGCGGGACGCGCGCCAGCCGTTGCAGGGCGAGGCCCGGGAGGCCGATCGCGATCGCGGCGAAGAGGAGCCAGGCGGGAAGGCCGAAGGGAAGTAAGTGCAAGACGGGAAGAGAGTTTACACGTCTCCGCGGCGCGTGGTATTCTCTCCCGTTGATTGCAGAGAGAAAAGAGGAGTCAAGAGGAGGTCAGTCGGTGAGCTTCAGCAAGGCCCAGAAAACGGAAGTCATCTCGGGTTACGGGACGCACGGGACGGACACCGGCTCGCCTGAGGTGCAGGCGGCGCTCCTCAGCGAGCGGATCAGCTACCTCACGGAGCACTTCAAGTCCCACCCGAAGGACCATCACTCCCGTCGGGGCCTTCTCCAGCTCGTCGGGCACCGCCGTCGGCTGCTCGAGTACCTGAAAGGCAAGGACCTCAGCCGCTACCGCGTCCTGATCGGCAAGCTGGGCATCCGCAAGTAGATCCCCTGACCCGGGACCTCGGGCCAGGGCGCCGCCCGTCCACGCGACGAGCGTCCGAACCCGGGCCCGCTCCTCCTGTTCCCGGTGCGCCGCGAGGGCGGCGTCCGGCGGTGAGCGGAGAGCTTTAGACAATGGAAAGAGTGGAGATGGCCCTTGGCCGCCACACCCTGTCGATCGAGACGGGGAAGATGGCCAAGCAGGCCGACGGAGCGGTCGTGGTGCGCCTCGGCGACACCGTGGTCCTGGCGACGGCCTGCGCGCAGCGCGAGCCGCGCGTCGGAGTCGACTTCCTGCCCCTGACCGTGGACTACCGCGAGGGCAACTACGCGGGGGGCAAGATTCCCGGCGGGTTCTTCAAGCGCGAGGGCCGCCCGAACGAGAAAGAGGTCCTGACCTCCCGGATGATCGACCGACCGCTGCGGCCGCTCTTCCCCGAGGGCTACTCGTGCGAGACGCAGGTCGTCGGCCTGCTGCTCTCCGCGGACATGGAGAACGACTCGGACACGCTCTCCATCATCGGCGCCTCGACCGCGCTGGTGATCTCGGACATCCCGTTCGACCGGCCGGTGGGCGCGGTGCGGGTGGGGTACTGGGACGGAGCCTTCGTCGTCAACCCCGCCTCCGCCGACCTCAAGACGAAGAGCCAGCTGAACCTGCTGGTGGCCGGCACCGAGGACGCGATCGTCATGGTCGAGGCCAGCGCCCACGAGGTGCCGGAGGCCGTGATGGCGCAGGCCCTGGTCGAGGGCCACAACGTCATCAAGCAGATCGTCGCGATGCAGAAGGATCTCCGAGCGCGGGTCGGCAAGACCAAGCGGCCGTTCGCGAAGAAGGAGATCGACCCCAAGGTCGTGGCGGAGATCGAGGGCGCGCTGACGGAGCCGCTCGTGGCCGCGATGCGGGTGAAGGGCAAGCTCGAGTCCTACGCCCAAATGAAGAAGGTGAAGGACGAGTACGTGGCGTCCATCCCGGAGGACCAGGCGGAGAAGAAGGCCGCGTTCGCCACCGTCTACGACGGGCTACGCGAGAAGCTCCTCAAGCGCGAGATCTTCGAGAACGGCCACCGGCTCGACGGCCGCCGCTTCGACGAGGTCCGGCCCATCACCTGCGAGGTGGGCGTCCTGCCGCGGACCCACGGCTCCGCTCTCTTCACGCGCGGCGAGACCCAGGCCCTCGTCACCGCGACGCTCGGGACCTCCGAGGACTCGCAGATCATCGACACGGTCCAGGAGGCCGAGTACCGCAAGCGCTTCATGCTCCACTACAACTTCCCGCCCTTCTCGGTCGGGGAGGTGAAGTTCCTGCGCGGACCCGGCCGCCGCGAGATCGGCCACGGGGTGCTGGCGGAGCGGTCGCTGCGCGAGATGCTGCCGGCCGAGGAGGGCTTCCCGTACACCATCCGCATCGTCTCGGACATCCTCGAGTCGAACGGGTCGTCCTCGATGGCCACGGTGTGCGGCGGGACGCTCGCGCTGATGGACGCCGGCGTGCCCATCAAGAGCCCGGTGGCGGGCGTCGCCATGGGCCTCGTGATGGACGGCGACCGCCACCAGGTCCTCACCGACATCGCGGGCGAGGAGGACCACCACGGCGACATGGACTTCAAGGTCGCCGGCACCCGCGCCGGGATCACCGCCCTGCAGATGGACATCAAGGTGGGCGGCCTCACCCCCGACCTCATGGTGGGTGCCCTCGAGCAGGCCCGGGTGGGCCGCCTCCACATCCTCGACCGGATGCTCGAGGCCCTCGCCCAGCCGCGCACCGACATCAGCCCGTACGCGCCGCGCATCCTCACCATCCGCGTCCCGGTGGACAAGATCCGCGACGTCATCGGGCCGGGTGGGAAGATGATCCGCTCGATCGTCGAGCGGACGGGCTGCAAGATCGACATCGAGGACGACGGACGCGTGTCGATCGCCTCGGTGGACGAGTCGGCGGCCCGAAAGGCCATCGCGATCATCGAGGAGCTCACGGCGACGCCGGAGCTCAACAAGAGCTACCTCGGCAAGGTCGTGCGGGTGGTCGAGTTCGGCGCCTTCGTAGAGATCCTGCCCGGGACCGACGGGCTCCTGCACGTCTCGGAGATGGCCCACCACCGCGTGAACAACGTGCACGACGAGGTGAAGGAGGGCGACCAGGTGCTCGTCAAGGTCGTGAGCATCGACCCCTCCGGCAAGATCCGCCTCTCCCGCAAGGCCCTCCTGGAGGAGGCGCAGGGCGGCAGCCCGGTCGAGGATGGCTCGGGCGGAGGGGAAGGCCACGGCGGCCCGGGCGGCTCCCACTCGCACGACGGCCACGGGCCCTCTGGCGGCCACGGGCGCGACCGGGACCGCGATCGGCGGCCCGGTGGCGGGCACGGGCGCGGGGGCCCCGGCGGGCCCGGGCGCCGGGACGACCACGGGCGGGGCCCGCGGGGGTGAGAGCCGTGCGGCAGCCAGGCCTTCTGGGGCTGACGCTGGCGGCTGCGGTCGCTGCGGCGACCGCAGCCGCGCCTCCGGGCCCTTCTGTCGAGGTGACGGTCTCGAAGCGCGGCTTCGAGCCCTCCCGGATCACACTGCGGCGGGGGGAGACGACCCGGCTCGTCCTCTCCTCGGCGGACGCGGAGCACTGCTTTGCGATCGACGCGCTCCGGGTCGAGAAGCGGGTCGTGCCGGGCCGGCCGACGCAGCTGGACCTCACGCCCGAGCGGGCGGGCGTCTTCCCGTTCTACTGCTGTCTCGAGTCGGGAAAGGCCGCCGAGGTCGAGCGGGGCCAGCTGACCGTCTCCGAGTAGCGCCGCCGACGGCTACTGCGGGGCAGGCCCCGCGCTGCAAACGGAGTTACTGCGGGGCAGGCGGCAGCGTTATCCGGAAGGTCGTGCCCCGGTCCTCTGCGGTGTCGAAGTCCACGCGGCCGTTGTGCCGCTCGACGACCATGAGCACGTCCGCCCTTCTCGCCCATCGCGTGCACCGCGTTCACCACGAGGTTGAAGCGGCCCCCCTGGCAGTCGATGCGGGCGTGGAGCTTCGAGATCGAGGGCTCGTTGAGGGCGATGTCGTTGTGGCGCGCCCGTCCCACCGAGTAGGGCCGGGGCCGCAGGAAGCGGACCTTCTCCGGAAGCTCGCCGCGGATCACCTCGAGCACGGCCACGGACAGGGAATCGCCGCAGCTCGAGCAGCGCGTCGCGTCGAGCGGATTCTCGGCGGCGCACTTGGGGCACAGCATGGAGGCGGGATGATGACCGACGGGCAACGGAATCGTCAACGTTAGCCAGCCTCGCCGACGCAACGGCAGCCCCGGGGGGGCTCGGGGGGGTGCAACGCACCCCCCCGTTCAAAGAAAGCTGGGACCAGCCTGGCCGTTACGGGTAGCTATTCCCACGGCGTTTCGACTACGAGGCCCCCACTCCCCGAGGCGTTCCGACTACGAAGCTCGCCGAGGACCGACCCGTCATCTCGACCTTCGAGTGGGCGGGGTTGAGCAGAGCCCGGGGACTGGAGGAGCATCAACGGCCAGGCGGTACCTGGCTTTCTTTGATCTGGGGGGTGCAGGGCACCCCCCAGACCGCCCGTGAACGACGTCAGTTGCTCAGCCCCAGGTGCCAGCGGTCCTTCTCGCGTGCCGCGTACGGGTCCTCGGGCATGAGCGCCGCCTCCAGCACCTCCTCGATGGACGACACGAGGCGGAGCTTGAGGTCGCCGCGCACGTTGTCGGGGATGTCCTCCTTGACGGCCTTCTCGTTGCGCTTGGGAACGAGGACCTCCTTGACGCCCAGGCGGTGGGCGGCGAGGACCTTCTCCTTGATGCCGCCCACGGGCAGGACGCGGCCGGAGAGCGTCACCTCCCCGGTCATGGCCACGCGGGGCCGGACCGGGCGCCCGGTGAGGAGCGACACGATGGCGGTCACGAGGGTGACCCCGGCCGAGGGGCCGTCCTTGGGGATGGCGCCCTCGGGCACGTGCAGGTGCAGGTCCACGCGCTCGAAGAACGACTCCTCGATGCCGAGCTGACGGGCGTGGGCGCGTACCCAGGAGAGGGCGGTCTGCGCGCTCTCCTTCATGACGTCGCCGAGCTGCCCGGTGAGGGTGAGCCCCTTCTTCCCGAACATCTGCGAGGCCTCGATGTAGAGCACCTCGCCGCCGGCGGCGGTCCAGGAGAGGCCGGTCGCCACTCCCGGGATCTGGCTGCGCTCGTCCATCTCCTCGTCGCGCATGAAGTAGGGCGCGCCGAGAAATTCCTCCACCTTCTCCGGGGTCACCGCCACCGTCTCGGCGAGGCCCTCGGCCTTCTTCCGGGCCACCTTGCGGATGATGCTCGCCACCTCGCGCTCGAGGTTCCGCAGGCCCGCCTCGCGGGTGTACTCGCGGATGAGCTTGACCAGCGCCTCGTCCCCGAACGCCACCTGCTCGGCGGTGAGCCCGTGGTTCGCGAGCTGCTTCGGGATGATGTGGCGCCGGGCGATGTGGAGCTTCTCTTCCTCGGTGTAGCCGGCGAGGCGGATGACCTCCATGCGGTCCCGCAACGCGGGCGGCACGGTGTCGAGGATGTTGGCGGTGGTGATGAACAGCACCTCCGAGAGGTCGAAGGGGAGGTCGATGTAGTGGTCCTTGAAGCTGTTGTTCTGCTCGGGGTCGAGCACCTCGAGGAGCGCCGCCGAGGGGTCGCCGCGGAAATCGGCCCCGACCTTGTCGACCTCGTCGAGGATCACCACCGGGTTCTTGCTCTCCGCGCGGCGCAGGCCCTGGATGATCTGGCCGGGGAGGGCGCCGATGTAGGTGCGACGGTGGCCGCGGATCTCGGCCTCGTCGCGCATGCCGCCGAGGCTCAGGCGATGGAACTTGCGCCCCAGCGCGGAGGCGATCGACTTGCCGAGGCTCGTCTTGCCCACGCCCGGCGGGCCCACGAAGCAGAGGATCGGCCCCTTGATGTCCGGCTTCATCTTGCGGACGGCGAGGTACTCGAGGATGCGGTCCTTGACCTTCTCGAGGTCGTAGTGGTCGTTGTCGAGGACCTCCTTCGCCTTCACGAGGTCGATCTCGCCCTCGCTCCGCTTGTTCCAGGGGAGCGAGACCACCCAGTCGAGGTAGGTGCGGGTGACCGTGTACTCGGCCGCCGCCGAGGACATGCGGGAGAGGCGGTCCAGCTCGCGCAGGGCCTCCTTCTTCGCCTCCTCCGGCATCCCCGCCGCCTCGATCTTCTCGCGGAGCTCGTTCGTCTCGCGCTGCTGGTCGTCGTTGTCCCCGAGCTCCTTCTGGATCGCCTTCATCTGCTCGCGGAGGTAGTACTCGCGCTGGTTCTTCTGGAGCTCGCTCTTGACCTGGCTCTGGATCTTGCTGCCGACCTCGAGCACCTCGAGGTCCTTGACCAGCACCTTGTTGACGCGCTCGAGGCGGGCCCGCATGTCGAGGGTCTCCAGGAACTCCTGCTTCTGGGCGGTGTTGAGCGTGGGGAGGTTGCCCACCACGAAGTCGGAGAGGCGCGCCGGCTCCTGGATGTTGCCGGCCAGGGTGGCGAGCTCGTCGGAGAGGATGGGGGAGAGCTCCACTACCCTCTGGAAGAACCCGAGCGCGCTCTGGGCGAGAGCGCGGACCTCGATCTCCTGCTCCGCGGGCACCTGCTCGCGGACGAGCTCGACCTGCGCCTTCAGGAACGGGCGGTACTGGGTGACCTGCAGGATGCGGAAGCGCTGGATCCCCTGCACCACGAGGCGCAGCGAGCCGTCCGGGAACCGGAACATCTTGTGGATGTGGGTGAGCGTCCCCGTGCCGTAGAGGTCGCTCTCCGCGGGGTCGTCCACCGAGGGGTCGCGCTGGGTGACGACGCCGATTACCTTGCGCTCCTTGACGGCGTCGTTGACGAGGGCGACGGAGCTCTCCCGGGCCACCGCGAGGGGCAGGATGGCCTGGGGGAAGAGCAGGGTGTCCCGCAGCGGCAGGATGCCGAGCTCGGTCGGGACGTCGTTCAGGTCGACCTCGTGGACGCCCTCCGACTCGAAGTCGGGCTTGCGTTCGTCGCTCAGGAGACCCTCCTCAGTCGCGGGCGCCGGCCCGCAGGGTCACGTTCACGAGCTCGCGCTGCAGGCGCTCGAAGGCCTTCGCCTCGCGCAGGGCGCGGACGTTGCTCTCGGTTTCCTCCTGGCAGTCGCGGCAGAGGGCCGCGAAGGGCAGGGCGCGGAGGCGGGCGGGCGGGATCTCGACGTCGCACTCCTGGCACCGGCCGTAGGTGCCCTCCTCGAGACGGAGGATGGCCTGGTCGATCTTCTTGAGGGTCTCGGACTTCATCTGCATGAGGGCGAGGTCGACCTCCTGCACGAAGTCGTCGACGCTCTGCTCCTCGGCGTCGCGGACGTCCGGCGCGTCCACCGGGATCTGCTCGCGCAGCGAGCGGAGCTTCTCGTGGATCTCGCGCCGGCGGTCCTCGAGCATGCCCTTGAGGAGCAGGTAGCGCTCCCGGTCGATGAGCTCGATCTGGCGTGCCATGGGTTCCTCCGTCACTTCAGCCTCAGGACGACGACGCGGTAGCCGCCGCCGCCGGCCTGCGCGTTGTACACGCGCAGGCGGGCGCGCACCGCCGGACGGGCCGCCTCGATCGCCCGGTCGAACGCGTCCACGCTGTCGACGGCCTGGCCGTTCACGCTCACGATCACGTCCCCGCCCCTGAGGCCGGCGTCCTCGGCCGCCGCCCCGGCCTCCACGTCCATCACCAGGGCGCCCCGCGCGCCGCGCGGCAGCTCCATGCGCTCGGCGATGGCCGGGGTCAGGTCGCGCAGCGTCATGCCCAGGCTGGTGCGGCCGCTCCCGTCGGGCGAGCTCTCGGCCGTCTCGTCCGAGAACGTGCCCAGGGTCACCAGGACCGCCTTCTTCTCCTTGCCGCGCAGGATCTCGAGCTTCACCGTCGTGCCGGGGGCCTTCGAGGCGATGTAGCGCGACAGGTCGCTGTTGTCCTGGATCGCCCGCCCGTCGGCGGAGAGGATGACGTCCTCGGGCTGGAGACCGGCCTTCTCGGCCGGCGAGGCGGCGGTGACCGCGCTCACGTACGCGCCCTTCGCCTCGCTGAGGCCATACGTCCCGGCCAGGTCCTCGCTGACGGCGATGATGTTGACGCCCATCCAGCCCCGCACGACCTTCCCCTTGTCGCGGAGCTGGGGCAGGATCTCCTTCGCCACGTTGATCGGCACCGAGAAGCCGACCCCCGCGCTCGCCGGCGAGCCGCCGGTCACGATCATGGTGTTGATGCCGATCACCTCGCCCCGGGTGTTGATGAGCGGCCCGCCTGAGTTGCCCGGGTTGATGGCGGCGTCGGTCTGGATCATCTCGACCGACGTGCCGCGGCGCGGGCCCTCGAGGGCGACGTCCCGGCCCATGAACGACACGACGCCCACAGTGACGCTGTTCCCGCCGAGGCCGAAGGGGTTGCCGACCGCCATCACCCACTCGCCGACCTCGGTCTTGTCGGAGTCCCCGAGGGGGAGGACGGTGAGCGGACCCTCGGCCTCGATCTTCAGGAGGCCGACGTCGGTGCGCGCGTCGCGGCCCACGATCTTCGCGTCGTAGCTCTTCCCGCCGGGGAAGGTCACCTGGACCTTGTCGGCCCCCTCGATGACGTGCCGGTTGGTGAGGATGTAGCCGTCCTTGTCGATCACGAAGCCGGAGCCCAGGCTCGTCTGCGTCTGGCGGCGCTCCCGGCGGCCGCCCTCCGGCGCCGACTCGCCGTCGGGGGAAGGCTGACCGAAGAAGCGCTCCATCATGTCGTCCCCGAAGAAGTCGCGGAAGGAGGGCCGCTTCACCGTCTTCGAGGTGTTGATGTTCACGACGCCTGCGTTGTTGGCTCGGGCGATGTCGCGGAAGGTCTCGAGGCCGAGAAGCGTCCCGGTGCCGCGCGGGGCCGCTTCGGGGGTGGCCGCCTCCGTGCTGGCGCGAGCCGGCTCGGGCCGGCGGGCCTGCGTGGTATAGAGCGCCGCCAGGAGCGTCGCCGCCATCGCGATCGAGAAAAAGGAGGCGATCGTCAGGGTCCGGGTCTTCATCGAAACTCGATCCTCCGGGGCGGTCGGGCCCACGGCCCGTCGCCCGTTACTACGTTCAGGTCCTGCCGTCGATTCCATCGGCCTCTCGGGAAGCCGTTCAGTATACCGCCAACTGCAAGCTCGGTACCGCCCTTGGGACGCCCGAAAAGGGCGGAAAGTCACGCATTCTCAAGGTAGTTACGGGGCAATCGGGTGAAAAGTTGTTTCCGACCGCGAGGCGTTCCCGATCGAGGCCTTCCCGGGGTGTCCCCTTGCGGGGACACCCCGTCCAGGTCCGACCCGGACGGGCGGGATTCGGGCCCGTCCGGGTCGGGGCATCAATAGTCGTCCATCCCCGACGGCGCCGGCGCGTCCTTCTTCTTCTCGGGGATCTCGACCACGATCGCCTCGGTGGTGAGCATCAGGGCGGCGATGGACGATGCGTTCTGGATGGCCGTCCGGACCACCTTGGTCGGGTCGATGACGCCGGCCTCGGTCAGGTTCTCGAACTTGTCCTCCTGGGCGTTGTAGCCCCAGTCGGCCTCCTTCGAGGCCTTGATCTGGGCGACGACGATGTTCCCCTCCTGCCCGGCGTTCGCGGCGATCCAGCGGGCCGGCTCCTCGATCGCCCGGCGGGTCAGCTCGATGCCCACGCGGACGTCGTGGTCGAGGTCCTTGTCTTCGAGCGCCTTGCCGAGGGCGGGGATGGCGCGCAGGAGCGCGACGCCGCCGCCGGGGACGATCCCCTCCTCGACGGCCGCCTTCGTCGCGTGCATCGCGTCCTCGACGCGGGCCTTCTTCTCCTTCATCTCGGTCTCGGTGGCCGCCCCGACCTTGATCACCGCGACGCCGCCCACGAGCTTGGCCAGCCGCTCCTGCAGCTTCTCGCGGTCGTAGTCGGAGGTCGTCTCGTCGATCTGGGTGCGGATCTGCTTTACCCGGCCCTCGATCGCCTTGGCGGTGCCGGCGCCCTCGATGATGGTGGTGTTCTCCTTGTCGATGACGACCTTCTTGGCCTTGCCCAGGTCTTCGATCTTCAGGTTCTCGAGCTTGATGCCGAGGTCCTCGGTGATGGCCTTGCCGCCGGTGAGGATCGCGATGTCCTCGAGCATGGCCTTGCGGCGGTCGCCGTAGCCGGGCGCCTTCACCGCGGCCACCTTCAGGGTCCCGCGCAGCTTGTTGACGACCAGGGTGGCGAGGGCCTCGCCCTCGACCTCCTCGGCGATGATCACGAGGGGCTTGCCCTGCTGCGCGATCTTCTCGAGGGTGGGCAGGAGGTCCTTCATGCTCGAGATCTTCTTCTCGTAGGCGAGGATGAAGGGATCTTCGATGACGGCCTCCATGCGCTCGGCGTCGGTCACGAAGTAGGGCGAGAGATAGCCCCGGTCGAAGCGCATGCCCTCGACCACCTCGAGGCTCGTCTCGATCGACTTCGATTCCTCGACGGTGATGACCCCGTCCTTGCCGACCTTCTCCATGGCCTCGGCGATGATCGTACCGATCGTCGAGTCGCTGTTCGCCGAGATCGTGCCGACCTGGGCGATCATCTTGCCCTTGACCGGCTTGCTGAGCTTCTTGAGCTCCTCGACCACGACCCCGACCGCCTTCTCGATGCCCTGCTTCAGGGCCATCGGGTTGGCGCCCGCGGTGACGTTCTTGATGCCCTCGCGGTAGAGCGCCTGGGCGAGGACGGTGGCGGTGGTGGTGCCGTCGCCGGCCACGTCGGAGGTCTTGGACGCCACCTCGCGCAGCATGCGGGCGCCGAGGTTCTCCATCGGGTCCTTGAGGTCGATCTCCTTCGCGACCGTCACCCCGTCCTTGGTGATGACGGGGGAGCCGTACTTCTTGTCCAGGACCACGTTGCGGCCCCGGGGGCCGAGGGTCACTTTGACCGCGTCGGCCAGCGCGTTGACGCCGCGCAGGACCGCGGCCCGGGCGTCCTCGCGGTAGACGATGTCCTTCGCCATGTCTCTAAGATCTCCTTTAGCAGTTCATCGAATACTGGCTGCGAGCGGAGCGGGATTCACTCCCGCGCAGCCCCGGATTGCAGGGTCGCCCCGGGGCAGGCGAGCGGGGGGTCTGGCCCTGGCTCTTCAGCCAGGACAAGGGGGTGCGGCGCAGCACCCCCCAGATCAAGAGAGTACTCCGAGGATCTCGTCCTCTTTGAGGATGAGCAGCTCCTCGTCGTCGATCTTGACCTCGGTCCCGGACCACTTCCCGATGAGCACCTTGTCGCCCGCCTTCAGGGTCAGCTCGACCTTCTGGCCGTTGTCCAGGATGCGGCCGGAGCCGACCGCGATGACCTCGGCCTGCAGCGGCTTCTCCTTGGCCGTGTCGGGGATGATGATCCCGCCGACCTTCTGCTCGGCCTCCTCGATCCTCCGGACCAAGACCCGGTCCCGGAGGGGCTTCACTTTCGCCATCAGCAGTCCTTCTGTCGTTTGAGCGGAACGGCCCGGAACCGGGCGGGGGACACTCGCCCTGGCGGGAGGCCCAAGACGGCCCCGCCCGGCCGGGCGCTTGGTGGACGGTCGCTTCGGGGCGGTCTTTGGCGCGCTCTTCCGCTTCGTCACTTGGAGACCGCGATGGAGATCTGCTTGGGCTTCGCCTCCTCCCGCTTCGGCAGCACGACGCGGAGGACTCCGTCCTTGAACTCGGCCTTGATCTTATCGGTGTCCACCGCGGTCGGCAGCGTGAATGAGCGGCTGAAGGTGCCGTAGGCGCGCTCCACGCGGTGGTACTGCTCGCGCTTCACCTCGGACTCGAACTTCCTCTCGCCCTGGAGGGTGAGCACGTTGTTCTCTACCCGCACGTCCACGTCCTTGTGCTCGATGCCGGGCAGCTCCGCCTTCAGGACGAGGTTGCCTTCGTGCTCGTAGATGTCCACCGCGGGGGCCCACGCTCCACCGAGAGCCCAGTCCTCCTCGCTGCCGGTGCGGCCCACGCCCCGGAACGCCTCGTCGAAGAGGCGGTTCATCCGGTCCTGGACGGTCATCAGGTTCTGGAACGGCTCCCAACGAACGATCGCCATGGTCACTTCCTCCTCACATGTTCTCTCTTCGGCGCTCTCGCGCCTCGGTTGCCGCGCGCCGTCGCTCTGCGAACGCCGCGCGGCTTCTAGTCGCTATCGCTCCTAATTGCCCTTCACCGTGTACTCGGCGTCCACGACGTCGCCGGACGGCGGCGCCTGGCCGGCGCCGGCGGCCCCCGGCGGGGCTCCGGCCGCGGGGCCCGACGCGGGACCACCGGCCTGCCGGTACAGCTCCTCGGCGAGCTTGTGGCTCTGCCGGGTCAGCTTGTCGATGGCGGCCTTGATGGCCGCCGCGTTCTCGCCCTCGGCCGCCTTGCGCGCCTCGGCGACGGCCTCCTCGACGGCCTTCGCCTCGGCCTCGGCGACCTTGCCGCGGTTCTCGCCGAGCAGCTTCTCGACGCTGTAGGCGAGGTTGTCGGCCTGGTTGCGGAGGTCGATCACCTCACGCTTCTGCTTGTCCTCGGCCGAGTGTGCGTCGGCGTCCCGGACCATCTTCTCGACCTCCTCCTTGGCCAGCCCTGACGAGGAGGTGATCGTGATGGCCTGGGACTTGCCGGTCGCCCGGTCCTTCGCCGACACGTTGACGATTCCGTTGGCGTCGATGTCGAAGGTCACCTCGATCTGGGGGACGCCGCG
>JBGPQQ010000028.1:0-13462 GCA_041489115.1 Vicinamibacteria bacterium
CGAGCCCTTCGTGGACGACGGCCACGTCGCCTCGCCCGATCCCCGCCCAGGGGAAAGCCCTCGCCGCCTCGTCGAGGAACGCCAGGTGGTCGCTCGGGACGCCCTCGGCCGGCTCGTAGGAGGTGCCCGCGATCGTGCGCCCGGCCCAGGGGACGAGGAAGAGGAACCGGCCTCCGCTCTTCGCGCCCACGGCGAAGGGCACGGCCGGCGGGCGGCGCAGGACGAGGTTGCGGGCGCGGAGGAGCGGCGCGGGGGCGACCCGGAGGCCTCCTCGCGCCAGGAGCTCGTCGGCCCACGGCCCCGCCGCGTTGACGACCATGCGGGCACGGACCTCGAGGGTCGTCTCGCCGAGCGTGTCGCGCACGGCGACCCCCGCGACCCTCCCGGCGGTCCGTAGGAGAGAGACGGCCTCCGCGTGGTTCGCCGCGAGGGCCCCGGCTCCGGCCGCGGCGAGGACGAAGCCGAGGGTGAGCCGTTCGGTGCTCGCCGCCTGCGCGTCGTGCCAGAGAGCGGCTCCGGTGAGGCCGCGCCGCTCGAGGCCAGGCACGAGGCGCAGCGCCTCCGCCGCGGAGACGGTCCGGGCGTCGGGGATGCGGTGGTCGGCGGGCAGGCCGCGGTTGCGGTCGCGGGTGAGCCAGTCGTTCAGCCAGAGGCCCAGCGCGAGGGCCTCCCGCCCGGTCGTGCCGTGACCGTACGTCGGTACCACGAACGGAAGCGGCCGCACGATCTCGGGGGCGATGGCGAGCAGAGTGGCGCGCTCGCGTGCCGACTGGCGCAGCCGCCCGAGGTCGAGCTTCTGCAGGTAGCGCATCCCGCCGTGGATCGTCTTGAGGCTGTTCCACGAGGCGCCCGCCCCGAAGTCCTCGCGCTCGAGGAGGGCGACGCCGAGGCCCCGCTGGGCGGCGTCCCAGGCCACCGCCGCCCCGTAGACCCCCCCACCGACGACCGCGACGTCCCACTCGCGCGCCGCGAGGGCAGCGAGGTCGCGCTTCAAGCGGGGGGCCCCACGAGCGCCCCGTTCGAGAAGCGCAGCGCGACCATCGTGGCGTCGTCGGCCGCCTCGGCCGGCCCCCGGTGCTCCCGGGCCGCGGCGTCCACCCGGGCAAGGAGGGCCACGAGGTCACGGCCGCGGTGGACCTTGAGCAGGGCCTCGAGGCGCGACATACCGAAGGGCTCGCCCGTCTCGTCTTCCGTCTCCATCAGGCCGTCCGTGAAGAGGAAGAGCGTGTAGTAAGGCGCGAGGGGCTCGTCGCTCCCCATCTCGTGGTCGAGGGCCTCCACGAGCCGGGCGAGGTCGCGCTCGGGGCCCAGGCGCGCGCGGATCGTCGCCTGGAGGCTCGCCATGAGGAGCGCGGCGGGGACGCCCTTCCCCGACACGTCGCCGATGAGGATCGCCACCTCGCTCTCGGAGAGCGGGAAGTAGTTGAAGAAGTCGCCGCCCACCTCGCGCGCGGGGATCGAGACGCCGCCTACCTCGGCGAACGGCGCCCGCAGCGGTCCGCGGGGCAGGAGCTCCTCCTGGATGCGCCGGCCAATCTCGAGCTCCTTGCGCAGCCGCTCCTGCTCGAGCAGCCGCTCCTGGTTCAGGCGCAGGTCCCGGGCGAGGCGGTTGAAGGTCACCGCGAGGTGCCGGAACTCCCGCCCGTGGGGCACCGGCACGCGCACGTCGAGGTCGCCGGCCGCCAGCCGCTCGGCCCCCTCAGTGAGCGAGGCGAGGTGCCGCGTCATGCGCCGCGACAGCGGGAGGATGCCGAGGGCCGCCACCGCCGCCAGCCCCAGGCCGAGGCCCAGGTTGCGGGCCGCCGTGCGCCGGATCTCCTGCAGGGCGGGCCCCACCGGCCGGGCCACCGCGATCACGATCCCGGTCTCGGGATCGGGCCGCTCCGCCACCACCCATTCCGCCGCGTCCCGGCGCGTCACCGGCTTCCCGGGGACCTGGCCCAGCCCTTCGAGCACGGCCTCGTCGGCCGGGTCGGGCGCGTAGACCTTCCCCTCGGCGTCGCGCGCGAACGGGATGGCGCCCTGGCGCCGCTCCGCTCCCGAGAGGATCGCGCGCAGGAGCAGCCGCAGCTCCTCGCCCTCGGCCGCGGCCAGGGCCTCGCGGCGCGCCTTCTGGTAGGCGCTCTCCTCGCCCCCCGCCGGGCGCTCCCCCATCCTCTGCAGGCGCGACTTCAGCTGGTCCGCGACCACGTCGACGCGCGTGGACATCTCGGCCGCGAGGCCGCCCGCCTCGGCCGCCACCGCCTGGCGGAAGGTCCGCGGCGAGCCGCGCCACGTGTAGAGCGTCACCCCGAGGAGCGGGAGGACGGCCATGAGGAGGAACGCGATCGCGAGCTGCGTGCGGAGCCTCATCGCCTCACTCGCCGCATCTCCTGCCCAGCCTACCACGCGGGGCCGGGGCGCCCGGTAGCCGCCGGCGTGGCCCGGAACGGCTCAGCCCAGGACCTTCTCGAGCGCGCCCGCCCCGCGCTCGCAGTCCTCGCGGCTCACGTCCCGGTGCGTGACGAGCCGCAGCGTGCGAGCGTCCATGGCGCTCGCCAGGACGCCCCTTTCGCGGAGCGCAACGACGACGTCCGGGGCGGCCCGGCCCTCGAGGGTGGCGACCACGATGTTCGTCTCGACGGGGGCGACCCGCACGCCCTTCGCGCGGGAGAGCGCCTCCGCGAGGAGCTTCGCGCGGGCGTGGTCGTCGGCGAGGCGCGGGATCAGGCTGTCCAGGGCCACGAGGCCGGCCGCGGCCAGGATCCCGGCCTGCCGCATCCCGCCGCCGAGGAGCTTGCGGACACGCCGCGCCTTCTCGATGCGCTCCCGGGAGGAGGCCAGGACCGAGCCGACGGGAGCGCAGAGGCCCTTCGAGAGGCACGCCATCACCGTGTCCACGCCCTTCACCAGCGCCGCCGGCGGCACACCGAGCGCGACCGCGGCGTTCCAGATCCGCGCCCCGTCCACGTGGACGCGGAAGCCGCACTCGCGCGCGGCGGCGACCACCGCCTGCGCGTCCTCCACCCGCTGCACCGTGCCCCCCCCCAGGTTGTGGGTGTTCTCGAGCACGACGAGGCTCACGTCCGACTTGTAGTAGGCCCGCGGCGCGACCGCCACGCGAACGTGCTCGGGGGCGAGGTGCCCGCCGGGGGCGTCCACCATGCGCGGCATGACGCCGGAGAGAACGCTCATCCCCGACAGCTCGTACCGCACCACGTGGCTCCGGCGCTCGACGAGGACCTCGTCGCCGCGCTCGGTCAGGACCCGAACGGCGATGGCGTTGCCCATCGTGCCCGATGGCACGAAGAGCGCCGCCTCCATGCCGAGCAGCTCGGCGGCCCGCGCCTCGAGGCGGTTGACGGTCGGGTCCTCGCCGTAGACGTCGTCGCCGACCTCGGCCTCGGCCATGGCCTTCCGCATCTCGGGGGTCGGCCGGGTGACGGTGTCGGAGCGCAGGTCGATGGGCTTCATGACCGGCGACGTTACTGCCGCCCTGTCGGGGGTGTCAAAGGAGCGAACGGCTCGCAAGCGGCCGGGTCGCGGGCCTATCTCGCGAGCAGCACGGGCGAGGGCGAGGCGGTGGCCTTGCGCTTCCCCACCGAGGCGCCGCAGGCCGCGCAGAGGTACTCGTAGAGCTCCCCGTCCGGCAGCACCAGCAGCAGCCGCTCGCGCACCGGCCGGGCGGCCTGGCAACATGCACAGAAGAGGGCGGACGCCTGGAACTCCTCGAACTGCCCGGGGTCCGACCTGCCGCGGGACCTCATGCCTCAGGTCTAACGACGGGCCAGCAGCCTGTCAAGCCGACGAGCCATGCCGCGGCGGGGCCCCCCCGGGGGGGACGTGGGTCCGCAGATCGAAGAACACAGCGTCACGCCACCCTCGTGCGAGTACGATTAGAGCACACTGCGGAGGGACCCATGCCGATCCAGAACGGCGTGATGATGCAGTTCTTCCACTGGTACAGCCCGGCGGACGGGACGCTCTGGGACGAGGCCGCCTCCCGCGCAAAGGAGCTGGCCCAGGCGGGCTTCACCGGGGTCTGGCTCCCGCCCGCCTACAAGGGCGTCGGCGGCGGGAGCGACGTCGGCTACGGGGTCTACGACATGTACGACCTCGGCGAGTTCGACCAGCAGGGCTCGGTCCGGACGAAGTACGGGACGAAGAAACAGTACGTGGCGGCGGTCGCGGAGCTGCAGAGGGCCGGCCTCCAGGTCTACGCCGACACGGTGCTCAACCACCGCATGGGGGGAGACTCGACCGAGGTCGTGCGGGCCACCCCCTTCCCCCAGGACGACCGCCTGCGCCCGAAGGGCGAACCACGCGAGATCGAGGCCTACACGTACTTCGCCTTCCGGGGCCGCAAGGGAAGGCACTCGAAGTTCGAGTGGCACGCCCGCCACTTCGACGCGGTGGACTACGACCACCGCAACCCGGGGGAGAGGAACACCATCTACCGGATCGAGGGCAAGCTCTTCGACGACCAGGTGGCGCTCGAGAGCGGGAACTTCTCCTACCTCATGGGGGCCGACGTCGACTTCGAGAGCCAGGAGGTGCGCGACGAGGTCACCGCCTGGGGCAAGTGGTACCTCGACACGACGGGGGTGGACGGCTTCCGCCTCGACGCGGTGAAGCACATGTCGGCCGGGTTCTTCCCGGAGTGGCTCGACGTGATCGAGCGCCACGCGAACAAGGACCTCTTCGTCGTCGTGCAGTACTGGACCGCGGACACGGGCTCGCTCCACTGGTACCTCGATCGCCTGGGCGGGCGCATCACCGTGTTCGGGGTGCCCCTCCACTACCACTTCCACTATGCGAGCCGGGCCGGCGGCAACTACGACATGCGGCGGCTCCTCGACGGCACGCTCATGCACCAGCGGGGCCGGGACGCGGTGACCTTCGTGGAGAACCACGACTCGCAGCCGCTCCAGGCGCTCGAGTCGGTGGTCGAGCCCTGGTTCAAGCCCCTGGCCTACGCGCTCGTCCTCCTGCGCCGCGAGGGCTACCCGTGCGTCTTCGCCACCGACTACTACGGGGCGGAGTACGAGGACTTCGGCCGGGACGGCAACCGCCACCGGATCGTGATGCCGTCGCACCGGTGGCTGATCGACAGGTTCCTGCACGCGCGGAAGCACTACGCCTGGGGCCCGCAGGTCGACTACCTCGACCACTGGAACCGCGTGGGTTGGGTCCGCCTGGGCGACGACCAGCACCCGAAGGCCATGGCGGTGCTGATGAGCGACGGCCAGGAGGGGTCGAAGTGGATGGAGGCGGGGCGCGCGAACGCGAGGTTCACGGACCTGACCGAGCACGTCCGGGAGCCGGTGATCACGAACGACGCCGGCTGGGGCGAGTTCCACTGCAACGGCGGGTCGGTGTCGGTCTGGGTGCAGGAGTAGTGGGAAGCTTCGAGGATCTCGCCGCCCGCTACGAGCCCGTGATCGGGCTCGAGGTGCACGCGCAGCTCCTCACCCGCACCAAGCTCTTCTGCGCCTGCGCGAACCGCTTCGGGGCGCCCCCGAACACGCTCGTCTGCCCGGTGTGCCTCGGCCTGCCCGGGGCGCTGCCCGTCCTCAACCGCCAGGCGGTCGCGCTGGCCCTCCGCGCGGCGCTCGCCACCGGCTGCACGGTCCACCCCGTCTCGGTCTTCGAGCGGAAGAACTACTTCTACCCGGACCTGCCGAAGGGCTACCAGATCTCGCAGTACGAGAAGCCGCTCGCCACGGGCGGCTTCGTCGCGATCGCCGGCGCGGGCGGGGCGGAGAAGCGGGTGCGCCTCGCCCGCATCCACATAGAGGAGGACGCGGGGAAGCTCCTCCACGAGGGCTTCCCCTGGTCGGGCGAGAAGAGCGGGGTGGACCTCAACCGCGCGGGTGTCCCTCTCATCGAGATCGTGAGCGAGCCCGACCTCCGCGGCCCGGAGGAGGCGCACGCCTACCTGACCGCGCTGCGGGCCGTCCTCCTCTACGCGGAGGTCTCCGACGGCAACATGGAGGAGGGCTCGCTCCGCTGCGACGCGAACGTCTCGGTCAGGCGTCGGGGCACGCAAGCCCTCGGAACGCGGACGGAGATCAAGAACCTCAACTCCTTCCGCAACGTGGCCCGCGCCGTCCAGCACGAGATCGCGCGGCAGGTGGCGGTCCTCGAGTCGGGCGGCGAGGTGGTCCAGGAGACGCTCCTCTGGAACGCGGACCGGGGCGAGACCGCCCCGATGCGCTCCAAGGAAGAGGCGCACGACTACCGCTACTTCCCCGAGCCGGACCTGCCCCCGCTCGCGGTGACGCCGGAGTGGGTCGAGGAGGCGCGGCGTTCCCTGCCGGAGCTCCCGGCGGAGAGGCGCCGGCGCTTCGCGCGCGAGTACTCCCTGCCCAACTACGACGCGGGCGTTCTCACCCAGGAGCGCGAGGTGGCCGACTACTTCGAGGCCGCGGCGCGGGCGAGCGGGAACGCCAAGGCCGCCTCGAACTGGGTGATGACCGAGGTCCTGCGCAAGCTGAAGGACGACGAGCGCACCCTCGCCTCGAGCCCGGTCGGCCCCGCCGCCCTCGCCGGGCTGGTGAGGCTCATCGACTCCGGCACGATCAGCGGCAAGATCGCCAAGGACGTGTTCGAGAGGATGTGGGCGACCGGCGAGGAGGCCTCCGCGATCGTCGAGCGCGAGGGCCTGACGCAGCTCTCGGACGAGTCCGCCCTCGCGGCGGTGGTGGCCGAAGTCGTGGCGCAGAGCCCCGGGCAGGCGGCGAGCTACCGGGGCGGGAAGGCGGCGGCCCTCGGGTGGTTCGTCGGCCAGGTCATGCGGCGCACCGGCGGCCGGGCCAACCCGCAGCGGGTCAACGACCTGCTGCGCCGGGCCCTCGGCGGGGGCTCCTGAGAGCGAGCGGGCGGGGACGGAGCGGCGGACGAAGGCGTATAGTTGTCCGAGTGGACGTATGCTCGACGCAGGCGCGCCGGCCTCATTCCATCGCAAGGAGCGATTCGAACATGAAGACGCGTTTCGCCGCCCTCGCCACCCTCGCCGCGCTCTCCCTCGCCGGCTTTGCGCTGGCCCAGGCCCCTCGCGGAGCCGTGGTCGCGACCCTGGGCGACAAGAAAGTCGCCGTGGACTACGGCCGTCCCGCGCTCAAGGGACGGACGATCGACGCCCTGCTGAAGCAGCTCCCGGCGGAGCGGATCTGGCGCGCGGGCGAGAACGAAGTGACCACCTTCTCGACCGAGAGAGACCTCAAGATCGGCGGCAGGGCCGTGAAGGCGGGCAAGTACAGCCTCTACATCCACGTGCCCGTGTCCGGCAAGTGGGCTCTCGTCCTGAACTCCGACCTCGGCCAGCCGCTCGGTACGCTCTGGAAGGAGGCGCCGGAGAACCTCAAGGCCATGCCGTACCCCTACCTCGGGGACTACGAGCAGAAGATCAAGGCGAAGGAGGTCCTGCGGGTGGATCTCAAGCCCGGCAAGTCCGCGACGCCGTCGGAGAACTTCATCATCTCGTTCGCGCCGAAGGGCTCCGGCTCGACGATGTCGCTCGCCTGGGGCGATCAGTCCTGGTCGATCGACATCCGGCCCGCGAAGTGATCCGCGCCGACCCCGACGGCGCGGGTCACGCCCCTCGCGCCGGCGCGTAGCCGAGCGCCCGCTGCTGCCGCGCCCACCAGGCGTCGATCCGCGGGGCCGCCCACACGGCCAGAGGCGCGAGCAGCCAGCCCGCCACGAGGTCCACGAAGTAGTGGTGCCGCAGGTAGATCGTGGAGGCCCACAGGCCCAGCGCGAACGGCAGCGCGACCCAGAACCACCAGCGGACGTGGCGCCGGGCGAAGACGAGGGCCACGAGCGAAGCCGCCGCGTGCAGCGACGGGAACGCGGCCCGGCTGTCCACCGGCAACAGCGAAAAGGCCTGCGCGGACAGGCTGGAGAAGCCGACCGGGTAGCCGCGGAGGTTCCTCGTGAACTCGTACACGAGCACGAGGCGCGGAGGCGCCGCCGGGAAGACCACGTAGAGGGCGTACCCCATGAAGAAGCACGTGATCACGCCCAGCGTCGCGGCGCGGAACGCCGGCCACCGCCGCTGGAGCAGGAGAATCAGGCTCGTCGAGGGCGCGATCCAGAGGAAGTTCAGGTAGAGGAATTGCATGACCTCGGTGCGCGCCGGGGTGATGAAGCGCTCCGCCCACACGCAGGGCTGCACGCCGAAGATCATCCGGTCGAGCGCGACGAGGTAGTGGTGCACGTCGTGGGGGTTCACGAACCCGATCGTGTCGTGGAGGTTCGTGTAGATGAGGAAGCAGACGAGGAGCGGCACCGTCTCCCGCAGGCCCCGAACCGCCGCCGAGCCGGGCCAGCGGCGCAGGGCCAGGGCGAGCGCGGTGAGCAGCGCCACCGTCAACGCGAGCCGCACGACGCCGCCCGGGTAGCGCGCGCCCAGGACCCCGGCCTCGCGGGCGTAGAGGTAGGCGGCGATCGTGAGCCAGGTCGTGGGCAGGACGAACGCGAGCGCCACCGCCTCCTCGGGCCGGAGGCGGAAGAGGAGGCGCCGCACCGTCACAGGACGAGCGTCTCCCGGTGCTCGCCGAAGACGCCGCGCAGCCGGCCCGCGATCTCGCCCACCGTGGCCCACGCCAGGACCGCGTTCACCATCGGGGGCACGAGGTTCTCGCCGGAGCGCGCCTTCGCCTCGAGGACGTCGAGCGACGTTTTCCAGGGCCCGGGGTCGCGCCGCGCGCGCAGCGCCCGCACCCTCTCGACCTGGGCGCGCTCCACCCCGGCGTCGATGCGGAGGATGTCGCCGGGCGGCTCCTCCCCCTCCTCCTGGCAGCGGTTCACCCCGACGATCACGCGCTCTCCGGACTCGACCTGTCGCTGGAAGCGGTAGGCCGAGTCCTGGATCTCGCGCTGGATGTCGCCCCGCTCGATGGCCGCGAGCGCCCCGCCGCGCGCCTCGATCCGGTCGATGAGCCGCCGCGCCTCCCGCTCGAGCGCGTCGGTCGCCGCCTCGACGGCGTAGCTGCCGCCGAGCGGGTCCACGGTGTCCGCCACCCCGGACTCGAAGGCCACCACCTGCTGGGTGCGCAGGGCCAGGCGGGCCGAGGCCTCGGTGGGGAGCGCCAGGGCCTCGTCGCGGCCGTTCGTGTGCAGGCTCTGGCAGCCGCCGAGCACGGCGGCGAGCGTCTGCAGGGCCACCCGCACCACGTTGTTGTCGGGCTGCTGGGCGGTGAGGGTGACCCCGCCCGTCTGCACGTGGAAGCGGCACTGCTGCGCCTTCGGGTTCGTGACGCCGAGCCGCTCCCTCATGAGGCGCGCCCACAGCCGCCGCGCGCAGCGGAACTTCGCCACCTCCTCGAGGAAGTCCGAGTGGCAGGCGAAGAAGAAGGAGAGCCGTTCGCCGAAGCGGTCGGGAAGGAGGCCCGCCGACTTCGCCGCGCGCACGTACTCGAGCGCGTTCGCGAAGGTGAAGGCCAGCTCCTGCGGGGCCGTGGCCCCCGCCTCGCGGATGTGGTAGCCCGAGATGGAGATCGTGTTCCACTTCGGCACGCGCGCGGCGCAGTAAGCGAAGAGGTCGGTGACGAGCCGCAGCGAGGGGGTGGGAGGATAGATCCAGGTCCCGCGCGCGACGTACTCCTTCAGGATGTCGTTCTGGACGGTGCCGGAGAGGGACGCCTCTGGGATGCCGCGCCGGCGCGCCACCGCCAGGTAGAGCGCGAGCAGGATCGCCGCGGTCGCGTTGATGGTCATCGAGGTGGACACCCGATCGAGGGGGATGGCGTCGAAGAGCAGCTCCATGTCCTCGAGGCTGTCGATCGCCACCCCCACCTTGCCCACCTCGCCGAGCGCGTGGGGGTCGTCGGAGTCGTACCCGATCTGGGTGGGCAGGTCGAAGGCCACGGAGAGCCCCGTCGTGCCCTGCTCGAGGAGGTAGCGGTAGCGGCGGTTCGACTCGGCGGCGGTGCCGAAGCCGGCGTACTGCCGCATGGTCCACAGCCGCCCCCGGTAGCCGGTGGCGTGCAGGCCCCGCGTGAACGGGTAGGCGCCGGGCTCGCCGACGGCTTCGGCGGCGGGGAGGCTCTCCGGGCCGTAAAGCCGCTCGCGCGGGAGGTGGGAGGCCGTCCGGAACTCGCGGTCCGGGGGGGGCTGGCTCATGGAGGGCTCACGTTAGCACGCGGCGCGGCGAAGGCGTGCTTGACACGCCTCCGCGCGGGTTATCATCATTTTCACGGCACCGACAGCGAGGTCACGCACATGGAGCAGGCGACAGGCGAAGACGTCACCCGCATGGCCGAGGAGGTGGGCGCCACGCTGCGTCGCGTGCTGGCGGAGTCCCCACAGGTCGCGCAGTGCCTCGGCCGCATCCGCGCCGGGGGCTACGAGGTCTCCGTCGTCCTCGAGGCGACGATCGGCTTCACCCGCACCGAGCGGCCCGACGCGGCCGCCGCCCCCGCCTTCGACGTGCGCGTGGAGAAGGCGGAGCCCCTCCCCATCAAGATGACGCCCCTCGACAAGAAGTTCCTGCGCTCCCTCAAGATCACGGTCGACGAGGAAGAGAGGTGAGGCGGGGCGCCCCGCGGCGCCCCGCCCCGTGACGATCAACCGCGCGGATTCAGCGCCGCGCGGCCGGCGAAGCGGGCCATCGGCCCCAGCTCCTCCTCGATCCGCAGCAGCTGGTTGTACTTCGCGATGCGGTCGGTGCGCGAGGCGGAGCCTGTCTTGATCATCCCGCAGTTGGTGGCCACCGCCAGGTCGGCGATCGTCGTGTCCTCGGTCTCGCCCGAGCGGTGGCTCACCATGCAGGTGTAGCCGGCCCGGCCGGCGAGGGCCATGCAGTCGAGCGTCTCGGTGAGCGACCCGATCTGGTTCACCTTGATGAGGATCGAGTTGGCGATCCCCTTCTGGATGCCCTCGGCGAGGATCTTCGGGTTGGTCACGAAGATGTCGTCGCCCACGAGCTGGACCTTCCCGGCGAGCGCCTTCGAGAGGTCGGCCCATCCCGCCCAGTCCTTTTCGCCGAGGCCGTCCTCGATCGAGACGAGCGGGTAGACCTTCACCCACTTCTCGTACATCGCGATGAGCTGGTCGGAGGTCTTCGTGCCTCCCCCCGACTTCTTCAGGACGTACTTGTTCTTGCCCTCGTGGAACTCGGAGGCGGCCACGTCGAAGGCGATGGCGACCTGGGTGCCGGTCTTGTAGCCGGCCGCGGTGATCGCCTCGAGGATCGTCTCAATGCCCTCCTCGTTCGACTTCACGTCGGGGGCGAAGCCGCCCTCGTCGCCGACCGAGGTCGAGTAGCCCTTCTTCTTGAGGGCCCCCTTGAGCGCGTGGAAGACCTCCGCCCCCGCCCGCAGTGCCTCGGCGAAGGTGGAGAAGCCGTGGGGAGCGATCATGAACTCCTGGAAATCCACCTTGTTGTCGGCGTGGGCGCCGCCGTTCAGGACGTTCATGAAGGGCACGGGCAGGGTGCGCGCGTTGGCCCCGCCGACGTAGCGATAGAGCGGCAGGCCGGTCGCCTCCGCCGCGGCCTTGGCCACCGCGAGCGACACCGCGAGGATCGCGTTCGCCCCGAGCTTCTTCTTGGTCTCGGTGCCGTCGAGGTCGATCATCAGCTGGTCGATGAGCGCCTGGTCGAGGGCGTCCTCGCCGATGACCTCGGTCGAGAGCAGGTCGTTGACGGCGGCCACCGCCTTCTGGACGCCCTTGCCCAGGAAGCGCTTCTTGTCGCCGTCGCGCCGCTCCAACGCCTCGCGCTCGCCGGTCGAGGCGCCGGAGGGAACGGCGGCGCGGCCCATCGCGCCGCCCTCGAGTACCACCTCCACCTCGACGGTCGGATTGCCGCGGCTATCGAGAATCTCCCGGGCGAAAACGCTGTCAATGGTAGTCATCAATGCACTCCTCTGCTATGCGCTATCGGAAATCGGGATGGACGAAGCACTCCTCGCCGGGTGTGACCACCACCACCCCGCTCTCGGAAACGGTGTGGCGGCGGCGGTCCTCGGCGGCGTCGTAGCCGACGAGGGCGCCCTTCGGCAGCTCGACCCCGCGGTCGATGATGGCGCGGCGGAGCCGGGCGTGGCGGTGCACCACGGCGCCGGGGAGCAGGATCGAGTCCTCCACGTCGCAGAACGAGTGGATGCGGACGTCGGGGCAGAGGATCGAGCGGCGCACCTCGCTCCCCGAGACGATGCAGCCCATGGACACGATCGACTCGGTGGCGACGCCCCGGCGCCCGTCCTCGGCGAACACGAACTTGGCCGGGGGCAGCTGGGGCTGGTAGGTCCGCAGGGGCCAGTCCGGGTCGTACAGGTTGAAGACCGGGTCCACCTGGATGAGGTCCATCGAGGCCTCGTAGTAGGCGTCGATCGTCCCCACGTCCCGCCAGTACTGGGACTCCTTCTTGTTCTCGTCCCAGAAGAGGTAGGCGAAGACCCGCTCCCCGGCCGCCACCAGCCGCGGGATGATGTCGCGGCCGAAGTCGTGTGTGGAGTCGGCCTCCGCGTCGCGCTGCAGCTCGCGCACCAGCACGTCCACGTCGAAGATGTAGACGCCCATCGAGGCGAGGCACGCTCCCGGGCTCCACGGCGCCGGCGGCGCCACCTCCGGCTTCTCGCAGAAGCCGACGACGCGCGCGTCGCCGTCCACCTCCAGCACCCCGTAGCGCCGCGCGTCGGCCAGCGGCACCTCGATCGCGGCCACGGTGAGGCGCGCCCCGCGGGCGATGTGCACGTCCAGCATCTTCCCGTAATCCATCTTGTAGATGTGGTCGCCGGACAGCACGATCACCCAGCGCGGCCGCTCGCGCTCGATCGCGTACATGTTCTGCCACACCGCGTCGGCGGTGCCGAGGTACCAGTGCTCCCCCAGCCGCTTCTGGGGCGGCAGGATCTCGATGAACTCGCCCAGCTCGCGGTTGACGACGTTCCAGCCTATACGGACGTGGCGGTTCAGGCTCTGGGCCTTGTACTGCGTGGCGAGGAAGATCTTCCGCAGGCCTGAGTTGATGCAGTTCGAGAGCGTGAAGTCCACGATCCGGTAGGGCCCCCCGAACGGGACGGCGGGCTTCGCCCGCTCGCGGGTCAGCGGGTAGAGCCGCTCCCCGGCGCCGCCGGCGAGGAGAATCGCCGCGACGTCCCGGAGGAGCAGGACGTTCATCCCGGGATCCCTCTCCCGCCTCCACTCAGGCGCGCGAGCGCAGGACGACGCGGGCGGGCGCCGCGTCCCCCCCGGCCACGCGAAGGGGCAGGCAGGCCATCTCGTACTCCCCCGGCTCGACCTCCGACAGGTCCAGCCCCTCGATCACGACGACGCCGGCCCCGAGCAGCGCGTGGTGGGCGGGGAAGTCCGCGGAGCCGGAGCGGTCGATCGACAGGTAGTCGAAGCCAACGAGCTTGATGCCGGCCTGGGCGAGGTAGTGGGCCGCGTCCACGGTGAGGTAGAGGTGGTCCTCCTGGTAGCCGGGCTTGAGCATCTGGCCCGACATCCGTGTCTTGAGCAGCACCCGCAGGTC
>JBGPQQ010000029.1:0-13239 GCA_041489115.1 Vicinamibacteria bacterium
GAAGAAGACCCTCGACCTCTTCCCGAACGAGATCTCGACCTTCAGCAAGTTCCCGACGATGTACGCCGGCCTCGTCGGCCCGGACGGATCGCTCCGGCTCTACGACGGCAACCTCCGCTTCGTGGACGGCCGGAAGCGCCCGGAGGGCGCGCTCAACCGGGTGTCGGCCGTCGTGCGAGCCTACGACGCCTGAGCTGCTCGACCCACGCCCTCGGCATGGTGCCGGTCACGCTCAGCCTGGTCGGCCCGGATGGCGCGCTGCTCGACGAGAAGGTGACCGAGTAGCTCAAGCTGGCTGCTGCTGCGTCAGGCAGTGGAGCGTGCCGAAGCCCAGCGCGAGGTCGACCGCGTGGATCCCCACGACGGGACGGTCCTCGAAGAGCTCCGCGAGGATGCCGAGGGCGATCCGGTCCCTCGGGTCGTTGAACGTCGGGACGAGAACGGCCGCGTTGCCGACGTAGAAGTTCGCGTAGCTCGCCGGCAGGCGCTGGCCGTCGTGGTAGAGGGGCTCGGGCACCGGCAGGGCCACGATCTCGGGTTTCGAGCCGTCCTCGAGCCGCAGGTCGCGGATCCTCTCCCAGTTCTCGGCGAGGGGACGGTAGTTGCGATCGGCGCGGCGCGTCTCCTTGATGAGCACGACGGTCTTCGGGTTCACGAAGCGGCAGATGTCGTCGACGTGGCCGTGGGTGTCGTCTCCCACGATCCCCCGTCCGAGCCAGAACACGTTCGTCACGCCCAGCCAATCGCGCACGGCCGCCTCGAAGCCCTTGCGCCCCAGGCCCGGGTTGCGGACCTGCGTCTGGCGGGCGAGATAGCACTCCTCGGTGGTGAGCAGCGTGCCCCGGCCGTTGACGTCGATGCCGCCGCCTTCGAGGACGAAGTCATGCCGGCCGACACGCGCCAAGAAGAGCCGCTTTCCGAGCCGTCGGGCCGCGGCCTCCGGGACGCGTCTATCCTTGCCGAAGTCGGCATACTTCGCCCAGGCGTTGAAGTGAAAGTGCACGATGGCGGTCTCAGGGTGACGGCCCGAGCGCCGGCGGACGAAGATCGGCCCGCTGTCGCGGGTCCAGCCCCGGTTGGTCGGGTGGCGGACGAACCTCACGCGGGAGAGCGGGGCGCCGGCTCGAGCCAGGCGCTGCCGGGCGAGCCTCTCCTCGACCCCCGAGTCGACCAGGATGCGCACCTCTTCGCCGGGAGCGAGCTTGCGGACGATCTCGCCGTAGACCCAGCGGATCGTGTCGAGCTTGCCGGGCCAGTCGGTCGGATGGCGCGGCCAGCCCAGCCAGGTCGCCTGGTGAGGCTCCCACTCCGCCGGCATCGAGAAGCCGAGCTGCGCGGGCGTCGGGTCGGCCGTTTCTCGTGTGTTCGCCATGAGCCAGCGATCGTAGCGCAACCCGCGCCGGTCCGGGGCCGGTTTGGGCGATCGCCCCGGCGCCGTTAGAATTGACCTCCCGCGAACCGCACCCGTCCGGAGCCTCTGAGAGGAGCACGATGCCCAAGACCCGCCGCTACCGCGAGGACCTTTCGAAGACACCGGAATGGCTCAAGAAGAAGAAGCTGCCCCACCGCCACAAGTTCCTCTCCGGCCCGCGCATCCTGCCGAAGGGGATCAAGGGCAAGGAGAAGACGGCGGATCTCGTCGACAGCACGTTCCTCGCCTACAACGCCGCGCGCCTGCGCGAGGGGTGCCGGCTGTTCACGGAGCGGATGCTCGAGCCGGAGGTGACGATCGGCATGAGCCTCTCGGGCGCGCTGACCCCCGCCGGCCTGGGCTGCTCCTCGATCGTGCCGCTGATCGAGGCCGGCTTCGTCGACTGGATCGTCTCCACGGGCGCGAACCTCTACCACGATCTGCATTTCGCGCTGAACTACCCCGTGCGCGCGGGCAGCTTCACGTTCGACGACATCGAGCTGCGCGACAACGACATCGTCCGGGTCTACGACGTGCTCCTGGGCTACAGCGACTGCCTGATGGCGACCGACGAGATCCTGCGCGACATCCTGGTGCAGCCCGAGTTCCAGAAGGAGATGGGAACGGCCGAGCTGCACTACCTGCTGGGCCGCTACGCGGCCGAATGGGAGCGCAAGGCGGGGCTCGAGCACGTGTCCGTGCTCGCGGCGGCGTACCGCGCCGGCGTCCCCTGCTATACCTCCTCGCCCGGCGACTCGACGATCGGCATGAACGTGGCAGGGGTCGAGCTGCGCGGCAGCAAGCTGCGGCTGAACCCGTCGATCGACGTGAACGAGACCACCGCCATGGTGCTGGCGGCCAAGCGGGCGGGCGGCAAGAGCGGCGTCGTGCTGTGGGGCGGCGGCAGCCCGAAGAACTTCATGCTGCAGACCGAGCCCCAGATCCAGGAGGTGCTCCGGATCAAGGAGTACGGCCAGGACTACTTCTTCCAGGTCACCGACGCCCGGCCCGACACGGGTGGGCTTTCGGGCGCGACTCCCGGCGAGGCGGTGAGCTGGGGCAAGGTCGATCCCGAGCGGCTTCCCGACGCGGTCGTGTGCTACACCGACACGACCCTGGCCATGCCGATCTTCACGCACTACGCGCTGGCACGGCACGAGCCGCGCCAGCTCCGCCGCCTCTACGACCAGCGGGGGCCGCTGATGAAGGCGCTCACGAAGGAGTACTTCCGCTACAACAAGGTGAAGATGCTCGACGGCAGCAACCCCGTCTTCGGCTGAGCGGAGGCCGCACGATGAACCGCAGCGAGCTGACGCGGATCGCCCGCAAGCACGGCACGCCGGTGGTCGTGATCGACCACGAGACGATCCGCCGCAACTACGCGAGCTTCAAGCGGCACCTGCCGAAGGTGCAGGCCTACTACGCCGTCAAGGCCAACCCCGCGCCCGAGATCGTGCGCACGTTGTACCGGGCCGGCGGCAGCTTCGACGTGGCGTCTCTGCCCGAGTTCATGCTGGTGTACGCGAACGTGCGGCGCCTTCCCGCGCGGGCGCGGCAGGACTTCGTCTGGGACAAGATCGTCTACGCGAACCCGATCAAGCCGCAGGAGACGCTCGCGGTGCTCGACCGCTACCGCCCGCTCGTCACCTACGACAACCCGGCGGAGCTGGAGAAGCTCAGGAAGCACGCGCCGCACGCCGGCCTGGTGCTCCGTCTACGGGTCCCCAACACGGGCTCGCTGGTGGAGCTGTCGTCCAAGTTCGGCTGCGACCCCGGCGACGCCGTGGACCTCGTCGACGAGGCGTTCCGGATCGGGCTCGTGGTGGAGGGCCTGAGCTTCCACGTCGGCAGCCAGTGCACCAACTTCGAGAACTTCGTGCAGGCGATCAACATGGCCGCGGCGGTGAGGAACGAGGCGAAGAGCCGCGGCCACGACCTCAAGATCCTCGACATCGGCGGCGGCTTCCCGGTGCCCTACGACCGCCACGTCAAGCCCATCAGCGCCCTCGCCCGCAAGATCAACGCCGAGATCGCCCGGCTGTTTCCGCCCGACATCGAGATCCTGGCCGAGCCCGGCCGCTATCTGGTGGCCACGGCCGCCACCTCGGTGGCACGGGTGATCGGCAAGGCGGTCCGGGACGGCAAGCCCTGCTACTACATCGACGACAGCGTCTACCACACGTACTCCGGGATCATCTTCGACCACTGCCAGTACACCGTGAAGGCGTTCAAGCGCGGCCCGACCGAGATCTCGGCGGTCTTCGGCCAGACCTGTGACGGGCTCGACACGATCTCGCGCTCGGAGAATCTGCCCGCCCTCGAGATCGGGGACCTCGTCTACTCCGAGAACATCGGGGCCTACAGCAACGCGTCCGCGACCTGGTTCAACGGCTTCCCGCCGGCCAAGGTCGTGCACGTCAACCAGTAGCGCCCGGCCTCCGGGTGACGGACTAAGGCCGGCTCGTCGTCCCATATGAGCGGAGGATCGGCCCACTCACTCTTTCGGTCCTCGGCGCGAAAGCAAGAATCCGTGATAGTACCCGGTCGAGTCGTCGCGGTAATGCCCGACGATATCGCCCGTCGCACTGACTCCATATGCGCGCGTCTCCGTCGCTCCTGGTACGTCGAAGGACGTCATCTCGCCATCTTCCATTACAAAACCATGGAATTGAGGAAGAGGTCCCGTGAGGCTGGTGCGATGAGCGCCTACGATCGTTCCCCTTGGGCTTATGTCCCAAGCCAGGGTGGCAACCGATCCCGGAAACTGGAACCACGTCTCCACGCCATCGCGGATGAGATAGCTCTGCTCCACCCGACCAGTCGTTGGAGAGTAATAGAGGCCCACTACATCTCCGGCGGGGTTTACGCCGTTGTTCATGGTGCGGTTCATGGAATGGAACGTAAACCCCGCAGCATCCAGGACAAAGCCGTACATGGTGTTCAGCTGCGTACTCCCGTTAGGGTTGCCGACGTGGTAGCAACCCACAATCGTGCCTTCAGGGCTGATTTTCACGGGCATGGTATTCGGCTGGTCCGGCACATCGATGGCTTGGAGGTTGCCGTCCGTCAGCAGGAAACCGTGGACGGTCTTGAAGCCGTTCTCGTCGACCAATCCGTACTGGCCGACGATATCGCCCTGCGGATTGATACCCCAGCCCTCCGTCCAAGTAGAGCCGGGCCAGTCGAACGACATGAAGGTTCCGCCCCTCAGTACAAAGCCGTGCTCGTGACCCGGGGTGCCGTTGTCGATGTATCCGCCGACGATATCTCCCGCGGGATTGATCCCGTAGGCAAACGTGGATACGGCGCCGGGGTAATCAATCGTGGTGAAACTCGCGGGCTTGGCCACCACAACCGAGGTGAACGCTAACAGGCAGATAGCTAGCGCAGCCACCCGGAAGCTCTTGGAAGTAGTCATCACTCCTCCTTTAGTAGCAACAGCAGGAATTGGAGACACCAGCATTTTCCAAAGCCGCCCGAGCGACAATGTCGCTGGCTTTGTCGGCTGCTGGCCTAAGAGCGCCGCCCTCTGAAATGGTCCTGTGAAGCCCTCATAGCGTTGCCTTTTGCCCCTCGTAGGACAATAATCAGCTCGCATCATTCTTCTGATGACACTAAGAACATGCGCAGAGAAGAGCTCCGAAAACTAGTGGAAGGCACATCCGATCCGGCCTTTGTAGTGGATGGAGAGGGACTCCTCGTCGCATGGAACGACCCGTCCCGACAGTTGTTCGGCGTTACCGCTGAACTAGCAATCGGTAAGTCTTGTAGATCGATTGTTCACGGTACGGATGAGTGTGGCTCGGTCTGCTCACACCAGTGCATCGTGCAACAAGCCATCAGCAAGAACCATCCCTTGAAGAACTTCGATCTAGAGGTGCCAACGATTAGTGGACTACAGTGGTGCAACATCTCTGTGCTGATTGTCGAGGTAGACGGCTCAAGAGAACCACATGCGCTTCACATCGTTCGGCCGGGCGACGTGCGCAAGCGACTGGAGATGGTGATGCGCGATTTCGTGGTCAGCAGAACAGGTTTGCCGGCCGAGCAAGCTACGGCGATGATCGCATCCCGCGGCCCGGCGCGCGCGAGCGACCTCAGCGATAGAGAGATTGAGATTCTTCGTCGCTTGGCACAAGGCGGCACCACAAAGAGCATCGCTGACGAGCTCCACATCAGTCGCACAACAGTGAACAATCACGTCCAGCACATCTTGCGAAAACTCGATGCACATACTCGCCTGGAAGCGATTCGCCGCGCAGAACATGCGCGGCTGATCTGACCGACCTGCGGGCCGGAGGGGTTCGCGGTCGGGGCGCCTCTGTGCGCCGCGGGCGCGCGGTGCACAACTGGCCCTACTGCGGACTTAGCGCGCGCTAGAGCGACCAGCGCCGCGGATGGTGCCGACGCCGCCGTAGGCGAGCGACGCGGGCTCAAGGGCGATCGTGTCGCTGGCCGTCACCGTGGTCGATCGCCTGCGCATCTCGACGTTGACGGTGCGCAGCCCGTCGACGTTGGCCAGGGTCCACGCCAGGGTGTTGGTGAAGGGCCGCCAGGGGCCGAACGCCTCGTTGTCGTTCCGGATGCGGATCTCGCTCCAGCTGCCGTAGACGTAGAGGTTGACGAAGCGGCTGTCCGTGCTCGCCGCCTCGTCGTTGATCACGACGGGATAGACCCCGCTCCGACGGCCGAAGTCCTGTACCCAGTAGTGTCCATGCGATGCGCCCGCCCGGTACCCGACGCCCGTCTCCCAGTAATCCCCGTTCAGGATGTTGGCCCGGTGCCCGGAGCTGCCCATCCAGCCGGTGACCGTCGCCTGCGGCGAAGAAGAGTCGTCCGCGATGTTCTCGCCGAGGGCGTTCCACCCCGTGTAGAAGGCGCCGATGCGGGCGCTCAAGGCGCAGACCTTGACCAGCCTGCCGCCGGACCGGTCGTAGGTGTCGTGGTCCCGGCCGAAGTAGCCGTCGTCCACCATGTCCTTCGCGTACCACCGCGCGGCGTCCGTCAGGGAAGTCACGTGCTTCAGCGGGGGCAGGCCGTTCGCCTTGCGCTGCTGGTTGACGAGCTCGATCACCTGCTGCTCCGAGGCTGCGTTCGTCGCCGCCGGCGCCGTGCCGGAGCAGCCGGTGTCGTGGGCGAAGGCCGGGCCGCCGGCGAGGGCCGTGGCCGACGGCTGGGGGGGCACCGAGGACTGGACCGCGGCGGAGTTGCAGGCCGGGGCGACGAGAGTGGCGACGAGGAGGGCAAGCGGGCCGAGGCGACACGCGCGCGTCACGGTCGGAGCGTCCGTTCCGGGGGTGAACACGACCCCTGCGTAGTGTACCTTCCGGGGGCCCCGGCGGCATTGACAGGGCCGTGTCGCCGAGGTCAGGGGACGACGGTGAACGGCTCACCCCCGTGCCCGTCATGGCTATTGACCGCTCCGGAGGAACCGCGCATGATCCTGCTGCCGGTGACTCGAGCTCCACCAGGTTTCCACCGACTGGAGCGTGCGAAGTGGTCGACATCAACCAGAAGGACCGCACGATCCGGGTCAAGATCGTGTACTACGGTCCCGCCCTGGGAGGTAAGACCACAAACCTGCGCGTGTTGCACGAGCGGGCTCTGCAGTCGAGACGAGGCGAATTCATTTCCGTCAACTCGATGCAGGACCGAACGATCCTGTGCGACCTGCTCCCGCTGCGAACGGGGGGCTTTCGCGGTTTCGATCTCAAGCTCCAACTGCTGGCGGTGCCGGGACAAGCCATGTACGGAGCGACCCGCCGGGTCGTGCTCAAGGCCGCTGACGGCGTCGTCTTCGTGGCGAACTCCGCCTCCGATCGTTGGCGCGAGACGGCACAGAGCTACGCGGAGATGAACGCGAACCTGATCATGCACCAGCTCGATCCGCACACGATCCCGCTCGTCTTCCAGTACAACAAACGCGATCTGCCGCAGGTTGCCGAGATCGAGACGCTCCAGCGTGAGCTCAACCCGAGGCACGTTCCGGCAATTCCCGCCGTGGCCACGACGGGGAAGGGCGTGCTCGAGACCTTCTCGGCCATCCTGTCGCAGACCGTCCAGGACCTCTCTCGCCGTTTTCGATTCATGGAGATGCCCGCGGGCCAGTCGGTCGAAGCTTGGACGACTCAGGCGGTGGCGGGGCTGTTCGGCACAGAGCGGCTGGACTCGGCCTCTAGCGAGGAGCCGGAGGAGATCGAGCTGCCCGATGGCAGTGTCGTCTCGATCGAGCGATCGGGTCACCGTCGTGTGCAGGTCACGACGCCGAAGGAGGCCCCGCGGGCGCCGGCGTCGTCCACTCCCGATCTGCCCGTCGACGATTCTCTCGCGGCGTCCTACGCGGAGGCATCAGCCGAGTTGGGTTTCGTGGTGAGCGACCTGCGAGAGGAGCGTGACGCCCTCCGCCAACGCCTCGAGGAGATGCGGCACGCGCTCGAGCTCGCCACGGAATCTCCCGGAGCCACTGACGTCGAGTCGAGGGTCCGGCGCCTGCTGCAGGTTCTGGTACGAGCCGCCGGCGCTTCGAGCGCCGCTTTGCGACTGACGACGGGAGAAGCCGCGCAGACCCTCGCCTTGCCGCCTCTCGTTTGCGATCCCCTGTCCCGCACGGCTTGGGGCAGCGATCACCTCGAGGCGCTCGGGGATCTGGCGGAGCCGCTGGTCGAGGAAGCGCGGGAGTCGGCGGACCTGACCGACGCCCTGCGCGCGGGGACGCCGTCTTTCGAGGCGGTGGCGCTCGTGCCGCTGCGATCGGCTGAGCGGCTGCTCGGCCTGGCCCTCCTCTACTTTGATCTTCACGCCGTGCTCCCCTCCAGGGACACGCTGGTGCACTTGGGCTTCCTGGCCCGCGAGCTCGCAGGCCCGCTCGAGGCCGCGGCCGCACGTGAAGTCGCATCCACGGCGTACCGCCTGCGCGTGCTCTCGAGCACTTCTGCCGCGGCCGTGGCCTCACTGCTGGCGCGACTCCCGCCTGAGTCGGTTCCGTGGCAGCGCCTCGATCTGGCCGCCGTCCTCGCTCCGCTCAAGAGCCCGGGGGTCGTCGTCGAGCGGCCTCGTGAGACGATCGCGGTCGTCGCCGACCCGCCGCTCCTCCGCTTCGCGCTGGCATCGTTGGTTAACCTGTGCGAGGCCGACGCACTCGAGCGCGGCCAGCCTCCCGAGATCGTCATCCGGTGTGTCGTCGAGGACGGAACGGTGAAGGTGAGCGTCGACGGCGCGGGGCGGATGTCCGTTCTCTCCTCTCGCGACGCCGGCCCCAGCATCGCTGGAGCGGAGCTGGGTGTCGTCCAGGCGATCGTGGGCCTGCACAAGGGGACGCTGACGCAGCACCGTGATTCCAGCCAGCGACTCCAACTCGCGGTCACATTGAGACACGCCTGAGCCGAAGCCGGCCCCGGCAGCGAGCTGCTGGACGAGAAGGCGACGGACTGACCTGGCGCCGCTCGGGGCTTCCCGGGTAGCGCGGCCGGCGCTAGACTCCCCGGCGGAGACCGCCGCCATGGCTGAGCCTGTCGCCCGACGCGTGTTCCTGTCAGCCCTCGCCACCTCCCCGCTTGTCCCGGGGGTATCCCCGGGGCTTGTCCCGGGACTTGTCCCGTCGATGGCACGCGCATTCGAGGGAACGCCCGCCCCCGCCCGCGCGGCGAAAATCAAGCTCAGCTGCAACCTCTACTCCTTCAACGCACCGCTCCGCAGGGGCGAGATGACGCTCGAGCAGGTGCTCGACTTCTGCGCCGAGCTGGGCTTCGACGCGGTGGACCCGACCGGTTACTACTTTCCCGGTCACCCGGAGCCCCCGGCCGACGCGTATCTCTACGCGATCAAGAGGCGCGCCTTTCGCAGCGGCCTCGACATCAGCGGCACCGGCGTGCGGAACGACTTCACCGTCCCCGACGGGGCGAAGCGGGAAGCCGACGTCGCGCACGTCAAGCGCTGGGTGGAGGTGGCGGCGAAGCTGGGCGCGCCGGTCCTGCGGGTCTTCGACGGCCGCGCCGAGGCGAAGGGCCCGACCCGCGAGCAGATGACCCGCTGGGTGGCCGAGTGCTTTCGAGAGTGTGCGGCCCACGGCGAGCGGCACGGGGTGATGATCGCCTACCAGAACCACGACGAGCTGCTCAAGACAGCCGACGAGGTACTCGCGCTGCGCGAGCGCGTGGCCTCCGACTGGTTCGGCCTCAACGTGGACATCGGCAGCCTCCGGGCCGGCGACCCCTACGAGGAGATCGCGCGGCTCGCGCCCTACGCCTGCACCTGGCAGATCAAGGAGCGCCTCTACCGCAAGGGCCAGGAAGAGAAGACGGACGTGCGGCGGGTGTTCGCGATCCTCCGCGAGACGGGCTACCGCGGCTACGCACCGCTCGAGACTCTCGGGCCGGGGGACCCCCGCGAGAAGGTCCGCCGTTTCCTCGACGAGGTCCGGAACGCCCTGGCGTAGGGGAGCCGCCATGACCGACGCCACGCCTCGAAGCTCCTTCCCGTCCACCTTCTGGGTGGCAAACGTGATGGAGCTCTTCGAGCGGGCCGCCTACTACGGGATGAACTCCGTGTTGGCGGTCTATCTGGCCGGCGCCTTCGCCGAGGGGGGCCTCGGCTTCGGCGAGCAGTCCGTGGGCTTCCTGCAGAGCATCGTCTACGCCGCTACGTACGTCCTGCCGATCCTCGGCGGCGCGCTCGCCGACCGCTACGGCTACCGGCGCATGCTGCTCGTGGCTTTCTCGCTCCTCGCCGCCGGCTACTTCGCCGCCGGCCAGGTCTCGAGCTACGGGCTCGTCTTCCTCGCTCTCCTGGTGATGGCCACCGGCTCCGGCCTCTTCAAGCCGATCATCTCCGGCACCATCGCCCGCACCACCGACGAGTCGAACTCCGCGTTCGGCTTCGGCATCTACTACTGGATGATCAACCTCGGCGCCTTCCTGGCGCCGCTGGTCGTGAGCGTCATCAAGGGTTTCTCCTGGCGCTACGTCTTCGTCGCCTCGGCCCTCTACACAGGCCTGATGCTCCTGCCGACCCTGTTCGTCTTCAAGGACCCACCACGCCCGCCCAGCACGAAGACATTGCGGGAGGTGCTGATGGGGGCGGCCCAGGTCCTGGCCGACGCCCGCTTCATGCTGATGATCGTCGTCTACTCGGGCTTCTGGGTCCTCTACTTCCAGAACTTCGGGTCGGTGCTCTGGTACCTGCGTGACTTCGTGGACCGCGCCCCGGTGAGCGAAGCGGTCACCTCCCTCCTCGGCCGGCTCGGGCTGCCCTGGACGTTCACGTTCGACGTCGAGCACGTCACCGTCATCAACGCCGGCACGATCATCCTGCTGCAGGTGCTCGTCAGCCGCCTGGTGAAGGACTGGAAGCCGCTGCCGACGATGGTCACGGGCATGGCGCTGGGCGCGGCCGGCTTCCTGCTCCTCGCCTCCTCGCGCAACCCGTGGGTGTTCGTCCTCGGCATCGCCGTCTTCTCGATCGGCGAGATGACGGCGCACCCGAAGTACTACAGCTTCGTCGGCCAGGTGGCCCCCGCCGACCGCAAGGCCGTCTACATGGGCTATGCCTTCCTCTACGGCGTCTTCGGGTCCCTCCTCGGCTCGAGCCTCGGGGCCTTTCTCTACGAGCGGATGCTCAAGCCCACCTTGGGGACTCCGCAGGCGGACGAGCGGGCTCGCATGTTCTGGCTGCTCTTCGCCGTGCTCGACGTGGTCGCCGCGACCGGCCTCGTCCTCTTCGCCCGCCGTTTCGGCGCGGACACGGAGGAGACGCGCCGCCGGGCCCGCGCGATCATGCGCGGCGTCTACGGCGCGGTCCTGCTGGTCGGCGGCGTCTTCCTCTGCGTGGCCTTCGCGTCGACACCCGTCCAGCCGCGCACCGCCGTCCAGGCGGCGATCTTCATCGCCCTCGGCACGGGCGGGCTTCTGGCGGGCCGCTCGAGCTTCGGCAAGTGAGCCCTGGCGGGGCGCCCGGCGTGCGAGAATCGGGGGCTTGAAGACCGAGACACCGTCTGCCAGGCACGCACGCGGGAGCCCGTCGGCCGGGGGCCTCTCGGCCCGCGCCCTGTCCACCCCCGAGCCGTTCGTCCGCCTCTTCTCGCGAAGGGTCCAGCAGGAAGGGGCGCTGGACCTGACGCAGGGCGACTACAAGAACGCCGACTTCACCCCGCACCCCGAGGTCGTCCGCGCCGCGCAGCGGATCACCCGGAACACCGTCCACAGCTACGGGCCGGCCGTGGGACGGATGGACGTGAGGACCGAGATCGCCGAGTTCTTCAACCGCGACGGCCTCCTCGACTACCCCAACTCCGGCGTCCGCTTCCTGCCCGACGAGGTGCTCTTCACGCCGGGCACGCGCTCGGGGCTCGCCTTCGTCCTCGAGGTCCTCGGCGCGGACGGGTCGGGCGTCGTCGTGCCGCGCCCGAGCTGGGAGTACGACTGGTTCGTCGAGCGCGCCGGCAAGAGGGTGGTCGAGCTCCCCACCTCGGCACCCGACTTCCTCCCCGACCCGGAGGAGCTCGGCCGGCTCCTCGGCAAAGGGGGGATCTCTTCCGTCATCCTCAACAACCCGCACAACCCGACGGGGCGGGTCTACCCGCGCTCCCTCGTCGAGGACCTGGTGCGCGTCGCGGTGAAGCACCGCGCCTACGTGCTCTACGACTCGGTCTACCAGCGGCTCGACTACGTCGGCTGGTTCGTCAACCCGGCCTTCGCCTGTCCCGAGTGGCGGGACTGGGTCGTCTCGCTGTCCGGCCTGTCGAAGATGGACATGTTCGGCGCCTCGACCGGCACCCGCGCCTGCTGGCTCGTCATCTCCGACCAGATCCGCTCGAACGGGGTGAGGGCGCGCGAGATCCTCGCCAACCTGTCCGCCTGGCTGATCGCGACCCCTTCCACGCTGGCCCAGGACTGGGCGCTCGCGGCCCTGCAGAGCCCGCTCGCGGCGCTGCGCCGGCCGTCTCCCTACATGCGCGAGCGGCGCGACTTCATGGCCCGGGCGGCGGACGAGCTGGCGCCTCTGGGCGTCGAAAGGACCGACTTCGGCGGGACGTTCTACTCCCCCCTCGCGTTCCCCGGCCTCGTCGGCGAGCCGTTCGACCGGCTGCGCAACGGCATCCACGAGAAGGCCGTGGTGAAGGACTCGGTCGACGCCTTCGAGCTCCTCCTCTCGGGTGGCGTCGGCGGGATCCCCTTCGTCGCCTTCGCCGGCGGACCGGAGGGCGCCGCGCGGTACGGGACCTGGCAGCGCCTCTCCTACGGGTCCAAGGACGTCAAGGAGCTGGCGGTCTTCATGGACCGCGTCCGCTCGCGGATCGCGAAGCAGGGACGCCTCGGCTCCAGCGCGCCCGCCCCCGTCACGGCACGCCCGCGCACGCCGCAGGACGCCGTCTGGGAGAGCACCTGCACGGCGGACGGCTACGACGCGCTCGACGGCATGGAACCGAAGGAGTTCTCCGCGGCGCGGCGGCGCTTCCTCGAGGACCCGCGCCACGAGACCCTGCGGCTGACGGGGACGAAGCACCCCGACTCCACCGCCCACCGCGCCGAGCAGCTCTCCCGCGCGCTGCGCGCGGCCGCCGAGGGCGCTGCCGACCGCGCCCGCCTCGCCCTGACCCACCTCGAGTGGAACCCGCTCATGGAGGCGCGCCTCGAGTACGAGGAGTCGATCGCGGACCTCCTCGGGCCCTGCAGCGAGGTGCTGCTCGACCTCGAGGGCCGGCAGATCAGCCCGGACTGGCTCGACGTCCCGGAGAAGGTCGTGCTCGCTCTCCTCCGGCACGGCATCGTTCCCGGCGAGGACCGACACCTGCTCTTCCGCGTCCCCAACCCGTTCATCGAGCAGGACGAGGA
>JBGPQQ010000030.1:0-13168 GCA_041489115.1 Vicinamibacteria bacterium
CGGGACCGGCCCCTCGTCTTCGACGCCCGCTCGGTGGGCGCGCTGCTCTACCTCGCGATCCTCGGCTCCGCGGTGACGTTCACGATCTACTACTGGCTGCTCGCCCGGGTGAAGGCGACGCGGGTCGCGCTCATGTCCTACCTCATCCCGATCGTGGCGGTCACGCTCGGCGCGGTGCTTTTCGACGAGCCGCTCCGTCCCCGGCTCCTGGCGGGCTCCGCGCTCATCCTGGCCGGCGTGGTGGTCGTCAGCCGGCGGCGCTAGCGCCGCCCGGCGGGGACGCCCGTCGGCGGGCCGACGATCGACTGGTAGACGAGCGCCCGGAACTTCGCGTGGAGATCGGAGTCCCCGGCCGGCAGGAGCTGCGTCATGAAGACCCCGACCAGCTTCTCCTGCGGGTCGGCCCAGTAGTAGGTGTGGTAGGCGCCGCCCCAGCGGAACTCGCCCACCGAGCCGTAGCGCCCGGCGCGGCCGAGGTCCTCGACGATCTCGAAGCCGAGACCGAAGCCGAGGTTGCCGTCGCTGAACAGCGACCCCACGTGGTCATGCCGGACACCTTCTCGACGACGACGCCGAGGATGTCGGTGTTGTAGCCGTAGACGTACTTCTCGCCCGGCTGCGAGTCCATCGGGAGCGCGGCCATGCGCTCGACCACCGCCGACACCGGGTGTCCTTCTTCATCGGCACGGCGGCTTCGACGTCGGCCTTCCCGAAGGCCTCGAGGTGGGCCACCCGGCCGTTGCGGGCGACGTACGTCACGGCGCCCGAGATCCGGCCCTCGTCCACGTACTGCTGCATCACCGTGCGCAGCCGCTGCAGGCGCTCGGACGACAGGCCGACCGACTCGGGCGTGGTCGCGGGGGGCGCCTCGGCCCGGAGCGCGGGCGCGAGGAGGAGCAGGGCGGTGAGCGCGAGGCAGAGTCGGCGGCGGGTCATGTCGTCCCTCCCGGGATGAGGCCGGGCGGGCCTCGGGTCGCGTCTCAGGCGATCTTGAAGTTCACCGTCACCGTGGCCTTGAACTCGACCGGCTTGCCGTCCTTGAGGATCGGGGCGTACCGCCACTGCTTCACCGCGTCGAGGGCGGCCGCGGCCAGCCGGGCGTCGCCCTCCTGGGCCGCCGGCGTGCCCTTCTTCGGTTCCAGCGCCTCTAGCCGCTCCGCGGTGGGCGCCGAGGCCACGACCCGGGCATCCTTGATGACCCCGTCCTTCCCGATGACGACGTCGATCAGGAAGAGGCCCTGGACCTTCTCGGCCTTCGCCTCGGGCGGGTACGCCGGGCGGACCTGGTGGACGAGCTTCGGCTCGCCGGGGGCCGTGACCTTGTCCTCGATCGCGATCGTCGCGGCGGGAGCGGCGGGCTTCACCGACTGCAGCGGGACGGCGGAGGCAGCCCAGGAGACGGCGAGGACGAGGGCGGCGGTGGTCAGTGCGACGTGCGCGAGCGTGCGGAGGCGGGACATGGAGACCTCTCTGAGCAGTAGATCCACCCGCTCCCGGAGGTGGCTCTCGCGAAGGAAGGGAACGGCCGGGACCGCGCGGGCGTGGACGGCGAACCGGGCCACCTCGACGAGCGACTCGAGGTAGGCCTCGCGCCCGCCGAGGCGTCGGACGACGGCGGCGTCCACGGTCTGCTCGCGGGCGAGGCGGACCCGGCCCACCAGCCAGTGGACGGCGGGGTGGAAGAAGAGGACGGCCTTCAGCAGCTCCTCGAGCATCAGCGTCAGCCAGTCCGCGCGGCGGGCGTGGAGGAGCTCGTGCAGGACGACGGCCGCCTGGCGTTCGTGATCCATCGACGCGAAGACCGGGGGCAGCAGGACGATCGGCCGGCGAAGGCCGAAAGTCGCCGGCGTGCCGGTCTTGTCGGAGAGGAGAAAGCGGGCCCGCGGCGCCAGCTCGTCGCCCAGCACGAGCAGCCCGGCGGCGGCGAACGGCCAACCCGCGGGGGCGGCGGAAGGAACCGCTCCGCCTGCGGCCGCGGCTGGCCCCGAGAGGGCGGACGACGGCGCCACCGACCAGGTGACCGCGGGCGCCGTGGCGTGCCACGGCTGGAGGAGCGGGAGACCAAGCACGAGAGCCAGAAGCGCCTGGCCGAGAGCGAGCCGGGCGGCGGGACGCTCGATGGGAAGAAACCGCGCCAGCGCGGCGGCCGCCAGCGCGAGGACACCGACCTGAACGCTCCAGGCGGCGAGGTTCCGGAGGGCGAGATCGAGGGCGCTCATCGCTTGTCCTCGATGCGCTTGGCGAGGGCGTCGAGCTCCTCGACGGTCAGGTGCTCTTCGTCGACGAGGTGGGCCAGGAGCGGCGCGGCGGAGCCGCCGAACACCCGCTGGACGAACTCGCGCACCATCGAGTCCACGACCTGGCGCTGCGCCTACGTCGGCCGGTAGTCGAAGGAGCGCCCCTCGACCTTCTTGCGGAGATGGCCCTTTCTCTCCAGAACGTTCATCATCGTCATGACGGTGGTGTATCTGCTCCTTGGACACCCGCTCATGCCCGCCGGTTCCGTGGTCCCTGCGCCCCGGGGCGGGGCACTATAATGCCGGCCGGCTCCTGGCAGAGAGGCTCCAAATGGACGTGCTCGACGAGCTGAACCCCCCGGCGCGGCTGCTGCTCGGCCCCGGCCCCAGCCCCGTTCACCCCCGCGTGATGCGGGCCCTGGCGGCGCCCGTCATTGGCCACCTCGACCCCGAGCTCATCCGTCTCCTCGACGACACGCGCGGCCTGCTGCGGGAAGTCTTCCGCACGTCGAACGACCTGGCCCTCGCCGTCTCGGGAACGGGCATGGCGGGCATGGAGGCCGTGCTCGCCAGCCTGCTCGAGCCCGGCGACCGGCTGGTCGTGTGCGCGGCCGGTTTCTTCGGCCAGCGCATGGCGGAGCTCGCCGGCCGCATGGGCGTCCTCGTGACGAAGGTCGAGAAGGAGTGGGGCGAGGTGTTCGCTCCGGAAGAGGTGGAGGCGGCGGTGGCCGAGGCGAAGCCGAGGGCCGTGGCCATCGTCCACGCCGAGACCTCGACCGGCGCCCTCCAGCCGATGGACGGCCTCGGCGAGATCGCCCACCGCCACGGCGCGCTGCTGATCGCGGACTGCGTCACCTCGCTCGGCGGAGTGCCGGTTCTCCTGGATGAGTGGGGCGCGGACGCCGCCTACTCGGGCTCGCAGAAATGCCTCGGCTGCCCCCCGGGGATGGCGCCGGTCACGCTGAGCCCGCGTGCGCGTCAGGCGATGACCACCCGCACCCGCCCCCCCCACGCCTGGTATCTCGACCTCGACCTCCTCGAGCGCTACTGGGGCGGGGAACACGCCTACCACCACACGATCTCGTCGACGCTCGTCTACGCGCTGCGCGAGGGGCTCCGGCTCGTCGTGGAGGAAGGCCTCGAGGCCCGGTGGGAGCGGCACCGGTCGAACGCGGAGATGCTCTGGGACGGCCTCGAGGCGATGGGCCTCGTGCTGCACGTCCCGGATCCCGGGCGGCGCATCCCCTCGCTCACCACCGTTCGGGTCCCGGAGGGCGTGGACGAGGTCGCGGTGCGCGGCCGCCTGCGGGACGAGTACGGGATCGAGATCGGCGCCGGCCTCGGGCCCCTCAAGGGCAAGGTCTGGCGGATCGGGCTCATGGGCCACGGCTCGCAGAAAGCCAACGTGATCCTGCTGCTGGCCGCGTTCGTCGACCTCCTGCGGAGGCCGTAGCGTTGCGATCGACGTCACCTGGTCCGGCCTCTGCTTCGCGCGCCGGAAGGCCAGGAGCTGACCCCGGCCGACACGCCGGGCGCCGAGCTCGAGGCCCGCGGTCCGGGCGGTGGGGCCATGAGGGCCGTTGACACGGTGGCCTTCAGGGCCTAGCTTTGTCGCCAAACAGCTCGATCAGGCCTTCGTCGCCAGTGACGCCATGGCGTCGCTCTGCCAATGTGCGTCTGCCGGCGACCACGCCCGACCGCGACCCCGCGCCGCCGGCTCCTGGAGGTGAACGATGGCGACCGTTGCCGCGCTGACCAGAGATGGCGCCTCGCTGGCGCTCGATCGGAAGCTCGTGGACGAACTGCGGGCGGCCCTGCGCGGACCGCTCCTCCTCGCCGGCGACGCGGGCTACGAGGAAGCGCGCTCCGTCTGGAACGCGATGATCGATCGCCGACCCGCTCTCATCGCCCGGTGCCTCGGGGTCTCCGACGTGGTCGCCGGCGTGCGCTTCGCCCGGGAGAGCGGGATCGCCCTGTCCATGAAGGGTGGCGGCCACAACATCTCGGGCCTGGCGGTGGCCGAAGGGGGCCTGATGCTCGACCTCTCCCTGATGCGGGGAGTGTGGGTCGACCCGCGGTCCCGGATCGCCCGGGCGCAGCCGGGCTGTCTCCTCGGCGACGTGGACCGGGAGACGCAGCTTCACGGTCTGGCCGCCGTTCTCGGCTTCGTCTCCGCCACCGGCATCGCGGGGCTCACCCTGGGCGGCGGTTTCGGATACACCTCGCGGCGGTTCGGGTGGACGAGCGACAACGTCCGGTCGATGGACGTCGCGACCGCCGACGGCCGCCTCGTGCACGCCAGCGAGGAGGAGAACCCCGACCTCTTCTGGGGCCTGCGCGGGGGAGGCGGGAACTTCGGCGTGGTGACGGGCGTGGAGTACGTGCTTCACCCGGTCGGCCCCGAGGTCCTCGCGGGCGCCGTGGCGTGGCGCGCCGACGCCGCCCCCCGGGTCCTCGAGATGTTCCGCGAGGCCGCGGCGGAGGCGCCGCCTGAGCTGACCCTGGTGGCCGTGATGCGGATCGCTCCGCCGGCCCCGTGGCTCGACCGGGACGTCCACGGCAAGCCCATCGTGATGCTCCTCGCCTGCCACATCGGGGAGATCAACGAAGCGGAGAAGCGGCTCGCGCCGATCAAGGCATTCGAGGCCCCGGTCGGCGACATCCTGCAGCGGCGCCCCTACGTCACCCAGCAGAGCCTGCTGGACGCGACCCAGCCCCGCGGCCGACGCTACTACTGGAAATCCGAGTACCTGCCCGGCATCGAGAGCGGGATGCTGGCGAAGGTGATGGAGCACGCCTCGCGCCTCACCTCGCCCCACTCCGCGGTCATCGTGTTCCAGCTCGGCGGGGCGGTGGGGAGATGGCCGTCGGACCACTCGGCGGTGGGCAACCGGGACGCCGGAGCCGTCCTCAACATTGCGGCCTCCTGGGAGAAGGAGGCGGAGGACCCCATCCACGTCGAGTGGGCCCGGTCGGCCTGGCGCGACATGCGTCGCTTCTCGACCGGCGGCACCTACGTCAACTTCCTGACCGAGGAAGAGACGGCCGAGCGCATCGCGGCCGCGTACGGGAAGAACCTGGCGCGGCTCGCCGAGATCAAGGCCCGCTGGGACCCGGCGAACCTCTTCCGGATGAACAAGAACGTCGCACCGGCCGCAACGCGCTGACGAGACCTGGTCCGGCCGCTTCTAGAACGAGTCGCAGTACCGGTACGCCTCGAGCAGCGCCTTCTCGCCTTCCAGCCCCGGCTTCGAGATCCCGTGCTCCATGCCGAGGACACCCGTGTACCCCTTGCCGTGGATGTGCCGGAAGATGTTCCGGTAGTTCATCTCGCCGGTGGTGGGCTCCTTGCGGCCCGGGTTGTCGCCCTGCTGGAAGTAGGCGACCTCCTCCCACGCGCGGTCGATGTTCGGGAGGATGTTCCCCTCGGTGATCTGCTGGTGGTACATGTCGAAGAGGATCTTGCAGGAGGGGCTCGAGACCGCGCGGCAGATCTGGAAGGCCTGCGGGATCTTCGTGAGGAAGAGCCCGGGGTGGTCCGTCCACGGGTTGAGCGGCTCGAGGACCATGACGACGCCGGCCGGCTCCAGGACCTCGACGCACCGCTCGAGGTTGTCGATCACGTTGGCGGTCTGGTAGCCCCATTCGAGGCCGACGTCGTAGCGGCCGGGGACGACGGTCGTCCACTTCGCGCCCACGCGCTTCGCGACCTCGACCGCGGCCTTCGCCTTGCCGACGATGTCGGCCCGGATCTCGGGCTTCGTCGAGGCGAACGTGACGTTCTGGAAATCGCCCATCGCCACGAACACGCCCATCGTCATGCCGAGCCGGGCCATCTCCTTCGCCACCCGCTCCTGCACCTCCACCGGCCGGTCCGGCATGCCGTTGTCCTCCCAGGCGGTGAAGCCCTGATCGGCGCCGAACTTCAGCTGGTCCACGAGGTCCCTGCCCGCGTGGTGCTCGAACATGCCGAAGTGGGGGGCGTACTTGAGGCGGAAGGGCGCGGTCGCCGGCGCGGCGAGCGATCTCGCTCCGCCCAACCCCACCGCGGCCCCGGCCGCGACCGTCGTCTTCAGGAGTGCGCGTCGGTTCATCGGGCACCTCCGGTGGCATCCTGACTGCCCTCCCCGGGGCGGTCAAGCGATCCACCAGACCGCCATTCCGGCGGTCGACGTGGACGCGGCCCCCGCGGCCTAAACCCCGGCGGCGAGGAGTGGCCACCGCCGGCGCGGTATGATCCCCGCCGTTCCTCGAGGGAGCGAACGGGAGGTTCGGTGCATGAGGCGACTCATCGGCGTGCTCGCGGCGGCGGTGGCGGTTGGCGCGTGGGCCTTCGGCCAGGAGCGGACGGGAGCGGTGTGGGTGTCGGTCGTCCCCGAGCGCGCCGACTGGACGTACGCGATCGGCGCCCCCGCCCGGTTCCGCGTGACGATCACGCGCGACGGGCACGCCCTCGAGCTCGCGGGGAAGGGGTTCATCACGCTTCAGGTCGGCATCCACGGCATCCCGGTGGACCTTCCCGCCGAGGTCTACGACGCCCTGCTTGCCGGCGCCTTCAACAGCGGCCGGGGATACACGGCGTTCAACCTCGACGACCCGGACCGTTACTACTACCGGCGCGTGTACCTCGGCTGCCTGCGCGCCAACGACTTCCTCGTCAGCGACCCGAAGTGGGACGGGAAGAACCTCGTGGTGACGGGAGGCAGCCAGGGCGGGGCGCTCACGATTACGACGGCCGGCCTCGACCCGCGCGTGACCGCTCTGGCGCCCTACTACCCGGCGCTCTCGGACATGGCCGGCTACCTGAAGGGCCGCGCCGGCGGCTGGCCTCACCTGTTCAAGGACGAGAAGGACGGCCACCGCACGCCCGCCAAGATCCGCACCGCGGCCTATTACGACGTCGTCAACTTCGCCCGCCGCGTGAAGGCGCCCGGCCTCTATTCCTGGGGCTGGAACGACGAGGTCTGCCCGCCGACCTCGACGTACGCGGCCTACAACGTGGTGACGGCGCCGAAGGAGCTGCTGCTCGCCGTCGAGACCGGCCACTTCACCGTGCCGGAGCAGACGGAGAAGGTGGACCGCTGGATCGAGGCCCAGGTCGGGAGGAGGTAGCGCCCCTTCGGAGGCCCCCAAAGACGCCTTCTTCGCCCTCGGGCTTCAGAACACTCCTGGCATCACGCAGGGCCGCATTGGGGTGCCCGTGCAGGAGACGTCGGCCAGCAACAGGCTGCCCGTAACGGGGTCCATCTCGATCCGGTTGTGGAGAAAGTAGCAGTCGGGAGACTCCACACGCACGCGGACGATGCCGGAGATGTAGTTCACCGTGAGAGCCTTCGGCTCGCTGGACCGGTCGAGGAGGGCAGCGGCGCCGTACCCGAGGGCCAGGGCCACGATTCGATCGCTATCGATTCGGACAAGTGGCGCCATGTCGACGGACTGGGTGAAGCCGCAGCTGCCGTAGGTTTCGGACGTGATCGACCCTCCGGACGAGACTTGCCACTGGGTGACGACCGTCGTGCTTGATGGCTCCTGGAAGGTGTAGTGCCAGCTCTCACCGGACTTGACCCTGCCCGATCGCTCCACTCTTGCGCTGACCGCGACAAGACGTGTGTTGCGGCCCGAGGCTCTCTCGAGCCTCTCGACAAGAGCGAGATTGGCCAGAGCCGTGGCGTTCGGCTGTCCTGTGGCAGGCGGCGTTGGCACCGCCGTCGGATTCCCGTCGCCACAGGCGATCGTGAACGTCGCCATTGCTCCAGCAGCAGCTGCGAGCATCGTCCATCTCATGGGTCGCCACCCGGACCGAGTCGCCACGCTGGCTTTCAGCAGCCGAGGCCCGCCCGGCTTCCGGCGGCGATTCCCATCCGAATGAGCAACTCGAGCGGGTCCCCGTCTGAGATCCACCCGGGCCTGCCCGGCGTCTGGAAGCCGAGCGGCGGGGCCCGCTGCGCGCGCCGGGACCAGCTTCACCGGTTGACGCTCCAGACCTTGATCGCTCCCGGCGTGCTCTGAACGTTGTCAGCGAGGGCGGAGACCAGGTACCGGCCGTCGGGCGAGAAGAGGAGCCCGGTCGCGTACTCCGTCGCTCCGGCACTCGCCACCGGCTCCGTCGCCGCCGACGCGACGCGGTACAGCCGGATGGGAACGTAGCCGCCCGAGGCCAGGAGCTCGCCGTCGGGCGAGAAGGCCACCGACCAGACCCAGTACTCCTGGTAGTACGTGCGGAAGGCGCTGCGGTCGGACAGCCGCCAGATGCGGGCAGTGCTGTCGATCGTCCCCGACGCCACCTACTGCCCGTCGGGCGAGAAGGCGACCGACCACACGGGCGCCGTGTGGCCGAGGAACTGGGCCTCTTCCGTGAAGTCCGGGACGCGCCAGACCTTCACGACGTGGTCGGCGCCCCCCGAAACGAGGCGGCGCCCATCGGGGGAGAAGGCGAGCGCGAGGATCGACCTCGAGTGGGCGGTGAAGACACGGAAGAGCTGCCTGCCTGGCAGGGCGATGATCTCTATGTCGGGGTCGTTGGCGCTCGCGATCGCGAGCCACTGCCCGTCCGGGCTGACCGTCACCGAGCGGGGCATGTAACGGTCGCGCTGCCAGACGACGCGCCCTCCCGGTACCTCCCAGAGCGTGACGTCCCGGCCCGCGGCCTCGTAGCCGCCGCCGACCAGGAAGCCGCCGCCGGGCAGGAAAGCCAGGGAGTAGACCGACCGGAAGAAACCCGGGAAGGACGCAGTCTCGCCCCACGACGAAGTGGACCAGAGCTTGACCGTACAGGGCTGTCCGATGTCGCCGCCTCCCGACGCGAGCACCTGTCCATCCGGGGAAAGGGCGATCGCATTCGCGTCGTTGCCGTGGGTGAGGGTTCGGGCGAGGGTCAGGCTGACCGGCCGCGGCGTGGGCGAAGGCGAGGGTGGCGTCGGACCCCCGTCGCCGCCGCAGCCTGGCCCGAGGATCCCGACGGAGAGTAGAAGGAAGACGACCCGCAGGAAGACGACCCGCTCCATGGCCCACCTTCCCTTCCCGCGCGTGATCGCGGCACACGCTCGCCGACAAGGCTGGCTCCGGACGCCCGCCCTCCGCAAGCGGAATCTGCGGAGGAATGGTGGCCGGCTTTCAGGCGTTCCTCAGTGGCCGGTTGCTGGGACCGGCTTCAGCGGGTGGGCCTCCGTCGTGAGGACGTGGGCGTCGAGGTCGAAGGCGGAGTCGGGCGCGAAGAGCAGGTAGACGTACTTGAGGGTCTCGGCAAACAGGAAGCTCTCCATCGCGTCCGTCTTCTCCATCGTCCGGACGTCCTTGATCGCGGCGAAGCCGACCTCGGTGCGGCAGTGCTTCACGAGGCCCTCGAGGAAGACCCGGCCCATCTCGAGGTAGCGGGGGTCGCCGGTCTTGCGGTGGAGATAGTAGGCCGACTCGATGATCTCCGGGCGAAGGTGGTACTCGCCGCTCACGACCTTCATCTCGCGGTAGTCGAGGACTTCCGGCTCGAGGCCGTGGAGCTGCCACATCCGGAACCCCGACTCCTGCAGCCGCTTCGCCCGGTCGAGGTCCCCGTCGAGGACGAGAACGGCCGGGAAGAAGGCGTCGAGGGCGCCGTAGTACGGCCGGGTGCGCTTCCCGGTGTCCATGTCGGCGTAGCCGTACCAGAGCTCGCCGCGCACCTCCTCGGCCAGGTAGCGGTGGATGGCCTCGCGGTGGGTCTCCCACATCCGACGGCAGTCCTCGTCGCCGAAGAGCTTCCAGGCCTTGAGCAGGTACTCGTAGTAGGAATCGATGCGGCCGGTGAGGTGCGACTCGCGCTCGGTCCACTCACCGGTGCGGACGTCGATGGCCGTGCCCACGAGGCCGATCTTCGACCGGCGGTCGTACACGGCCACGAGCGCCCTCTTCGCCTTGTCGTAGTAGGCGGGCTTGCCGGTCAGCCGTGAGAGCGTCCCGAACTCGAGGAGGAGCGTGCCGACCTCGGCCGGGTTGGTGATCGGCTCGCGAACCGCACCGGTTCTCAGGTTCACGTACGTCCACGGCAGGCCGGTGGGGGAGTCGAAGGCCTTCAGCAGACGGCCGCCGAGGTCGTCGGCGAGGGCGAGGAGCTTCGGGTCCCTGGTGAGCTGGTGGCTGGCGAGAAGGCCCCCCAGCAGGCGGATGGTGATCTCGAACGTCTTCACGGACACGTCCTTGTCGAAGGAGGCGTGCGCGACGACGTAGGCGTGGGTTCGCTTCGCCTCGTCTTCGAAGCCCAGGAGGATCAGAGCGTCGAGGGCGTCGATCGGCGTCGTGAGCAGCGTCTCGCCGTACCAGTCCCGCGGCGTCTTCGCGAGCGGCCGCAGCTCGTCGTGGCCCCACGCGTACCGCTCGTAGCCGCGCCACGCATGGAGGAACTGCGCCTTCGCCTCGGCGGCGAGGGCGGCGCGGTCCAGCGGCGGGGCGGCGCCGGCCGGGCCCGCGGCGAGGGCGGTGGCCGCGAGGGAGGCCGCGAGAGCGAAGCTTCGCGCCCGGCGGGCGAGCGTCATCTGGGTGTCCTCCACGGGGCGCATGCTATATCTATCTTTGGCCGTGGCGACCCCGCACTTGACACAAAGGCCCGTTTGGTACAGATTACCAAGTGATGGCTGCGCCGCCGAGACCGAGCCCCCGCCTCGCCGAGTTCGAGGACGAGTGCCGCCGCCGGGGCTTGGCGGTGACGATCCAGCGCCGCACGGTGTTCGGCGAGCTGGCCGGCCGGCGGGACCACCCGACGGCCGACCTGGTCTTCGACGCGGTGCGCGGGCGGCTGCCCGGCCTGTCCCGCACGACCGTGTACCGCGTCCTGGAGACGCTCGTGGACGCCGGCCTCGCCCGCAAGGTGCACCACGCCGGCGGGGTGGCCCGCTTCGACCCGATGACGGGCCGGCACCACCACCTCGTCTGCGAGGCATGCGGTCGCCTCGTGGACCTCGAGGACGCGCTCGTGCCGCCGCTCCGCCTGCCCGAGGCGTCGGGCACGGGCTTCCGCATCAAGGACTACTCCGTGAGCTTCACCGGGCTCTGCCCGGCCTGCGCGAAGAAGAAGAGCTGAAAGAAAGACGATTTCGAAAGAGGAGAGAGAGAACCGATGGCCAAGGACCTGAAGGGCACGAAGACGCACGGCAACCTGAAGGACGCGTTCGCCGGGGAGTCGCAGGCGAACCGCCGCTACCTCTACTTCGCGAAGATCGCGGACGTCGAGGGCTACCCCGAGATCGCGAGCAACTTCCGCGAGACCGCCGAGGGCGAGACGGGCCACGCGCACGGCCACCTCGACTACCTGCGCAAGGTCGGCGACCCCGCCACGGGGCTCCCGATCGGCGACACCGCGGACAACCTGAAGGCGGCGGTGGCGGGCGAGACCCACGAGTACACCGACATGTACCCCGGCATGGCGAAGACCGCCCGCGACGAGGGCTTCCCCGAGGTCGCGGACTGGTTCGAGACCCTCGCCAAGGCCGAGAAGTCGCACGCCGGCCGCTTCCAGAAGATGCTGTCCCTCGTCACCTAGAAGGGCCGTTCACGCCGCGGGCGGCCGACCGGCCGCGCCCGTCCGCCCGCGGCGCTCTCCGCCGTCTTCGCACGCGCGGCGCCAGGCGAAGACACCATGAGCCAGACCGACAAGCCGGTTTCCTACCAGCCGACCAACGGGCTCTCCTACGACCCCGACGACGCGCGCTACTGGGACGCGGGGGGCCTGCAGAAGGAGGTCACGCGGACCTTCGAGATCTGCCACGGCTGCCGCATGTGTTTCAAGTACTGCGACACCTTCCCGATTCTGTTCGACCTCATCGACAAGAAGCACGACGGCGACGTCCGCAAGCTCACCGCCCCCGAGACCGACCGGGTGATGGACGCCTGCTTCCAGTGCAAGCTGTGCGAGGTGCAGTGCCCGTACACGCGCCGCGACAGGCACGAGTACCAGCTCGACTTCCCGAAGCTCGTGCACCGCTTCAAGGCGCAGCGGGCGAAGGTGCGGGGCATCCCGCTCCGCGACCGCCTGCTCGCGAACCCCGACGCGGCCGGGGCCCTGGCCCGGCTCAGCTTCGGTATGGCCAACGTCATGAACCGCGTGACCCTCCACCGCGTGTTCATGCAGGCGGCGCTCGGGATCCACAAGGACAAGCTGCTGCCCGACTTCGCGCCCACGACCTTCGAGAAATGGGCGGAGCGGAACGGGCGTCTCCAGCCGAAGCCGGAAGGCGTCGAGGCGGTGCTCTTTCCGACCTGCTACGTCCAGAACAACGAGCCCCAGATCGGGCGCGACACCCTCGAGGTGATGGACCGCAACCAGGTGAAGACCGCTTGCGTGAAGGGCCTGCAGTGCTGCGGGATGCCGGCCTGGGAGACGGGCGACCTCGAGACGGTGCGCCGGCAGGCGGCCAACAACCTGAAGGTCCTGAAGCCGTTCGTCGACGCCGGGGCGAAAGTCGTGGCGATCAACCCGACCTGCGCCATGATGATGCGGCGCGAGTACCCGGAGCTCCTGCCCGAGGCCCAGCGGCCCGAGGCGCGGAGGCTCGCCGAGCTCGTGCGCGACCCCTCGGAGCTCCTCTGGGAGATCCGCGACGAGCCCCGCTTCAACACGGATTTCAAGTCGACCCCCGGCGGCCCGGTGGCCTACCACGCGCCCTGCCACCTGCGCGCGCAGGCGATCGGCTTCAAGGGCCGGGACCTGCTCCGGAAGATCCCGGGCGTGCAGCCGAAGCTGACGATGGAGTGCTGCGGCCACGACGGCACGTACGCCATGAAGGTCGAGGGCTTCGAGAACAGCATCAAGGTGGGGAAGAAGGCGTTCGACGGCATGAAGGCGGCCGAGGCCGAGGTGTGGGCGACAGACTGCCCGCTCGCGGCGCTGCAGTTCCAGCAGCACGCGGGACGCAAACCCCTCCACCCGATGTCGATCCTGGCCCGTGCCTATCGCGAGGACG
>JBGPQQ010000031.1:0-13151 GCA_041489115.1 Vicinamibacteria bacterium
ACCGCTCGCCGGGTTTCGGCGACGCCGGGCTCGCCTCGAAGACAATCCTGCCGGGCAGCTCGGCGGCCTGCGTCCCCTTCTTCACCTCCACGCCGGCCGAGTCCTCGAACCCGACGAGGCCGCCCTGCTCCGAGCCCTTCGCCTCGGTCCGGCCGGCGACGAAGCTGCGCACAGCCCCGCCCGGCCGCGGGCCGCGGGCCGCCGCCTCGGCTACGGTCTTGGCGGTGAGCGCGTTGCTCTTGCCGATGGAGGCGACCTGGTTTCCGGGGTCGAGGTCCAGCACCTGGTCGTACGCGGCGATCGCGGCCTCGTACTGCGTGGCCTGCATCGCGTTGGCGGCCTGGTTGAGGAGGACGTCTCGCTGGGCCCGCGCCTTCGCCTCGGTGATGCGCGAGGAGAAGTCCACGACGCCGCGGTCCCACGGGGCCAGGCGGCGCGCGCCCTCGATCTCGCTCTCCGCCGCGGCGAAGTCGCCCCGGGCGAGCGCGGCCTCCGCGGCGCGGAGCTGGAGGAGGGCCTTCTGCCCGCTCTGCGCGTTCTCGAGCACCTTTCGCGCGTTCTCGTTCTGCCGGTCCTCGCGGAGGGCCGCCTGGGCCGCGTCCACCGCGCGGTCATAGCTGCCGGCCTTGAACGCCGCCTGGGCGCTGCGGATCTGGGCGGCGGCCTTGCCGCGGGCCTCCTCGAACGTCGGCGCCGACGCCGCGGTCACCGGCGGGGGCGCCGGGGTCGCCACCGTGGTGGGCGCCGGGGTCGCGACAGCCTGCGTCGCCGGCGGAGTGGCGGGGGCCGGCTGGCTCTTCCAGACGAGCCAGCCGGCAACGCCCACCGCGACCAGCGCGAGGACGACCGCCACCCACGGTAGGACGCTCGTCTTCGTCGGGGCGATCGTGCCCTTGCGCGGTCCCCGCCGGCCGAGGTCGGCGGTGGCCCCACCCTCGGGCGTGAAGGTCGTGCCCGGAGCCTCGGTCCGGGGCATCGGCGCGTGGGTCGGCACCTCGAGGTCCACGAGCGCCTCGAGCACGTTCTGCGAGGACGCGGTCGTGGCGTGTGCCGTCAGCCACTCGCGCAGGTCCACCACGAACTCGTACGCGGTCTGGTAGCGCTCGTCGATGTTCTTGGCCAGCGCCTTCTTCAGCATCGGTATCAGGGCGTCGTACTCGGCGCCCTCGGGGATGAGGTCGAAGTTCGCCTCCTCGTGGGTGATCTTGTAGAAGATCGCCATGAGGTTGTCGGAGTGGAAGGGGCGCCGCCCGGCCGCGAGCTCGAAGAGCATGCAGCCGACGCTGAAGAGGTCGCTCCGCCCGTCCACCTTCGCGCCCTTCACCTGCTCGGGGGACATGTAGTCCGCCGTCCCCACGATGTTGCCGGTGCCGGTCATGGAGGCGGCGGCGACGCGCGCCACGCCGAAGTCCATGATCTTCACCGACCCGTCCTCCTGGATGAAGATGTTCGCGGGCTTGATGTCGCGGTGGACGATCCCCGCCCGGTGGGCGTGAGCGAGCCCCGCCAGCACCTGCACGATCACCGCGACCTTCCGCTCGACGGTCATCGGCGGGGTCTGGCGCACCGCCTTCTGGAGGTCCTGGCCCTTCAGGAGCTCCATGGCGATGTACGACGAGCCGTCGGTGTGGTAGTCGAAATCGAAGACGGTGACCAGGTTCGGGTGCGCCATCTTCCCGACCGCCTTGGCCTCGCGCTCGAAGCGGCTCTTGAGCTCGGGGTCGTCCGCGATCTGGGCGGCCATGACCTTGAGGGCCACGTCGCGGTCCAGCTTGACGTCGTGGGCCACGTAGACCTGGCCCATGGCGCCCTTGCCGAGGGGACGGACGATCTCGTACTTGCCGATGCGGCCGGACAGCTCCTTCAGGATCGGCTGGTTCGGGTCGCTCGGCTCAGCCATCCACGCGCCTCAGGGCGTACAACTCCCCTCCAGACAAGGGATTAGACGGCAGGGCCCGGGGAGTGTCAAATGAACGAGGGGCGCCGCGGCTTGCACCCGAACGGCCCGCGGCAGGCGGGTGCGGCGACGCCCCTCGTGATCGGTCCGTATACAGTGGCGCGGCGAGGCGGCCTATTTCGTCTTGCCGGTCACCGTGAAGTGGGCACGGCGGTTCCGCTGCCAGCAGTCCTCGCCGGACTGCGTGCAGACCGGGACCTCCTTGCCGTAGGAGACGGTCTTCAGGCGGTCGGCGGGGACGCCCAGGGACACCAGGTAGTCGTGGGCCGCCTTCGCCCGCCGCTCGCCGAGCGCGAGGTTGTACTCGACGGTCCCGCGCTCGTCGCAGTGGCCTTCCACCGTGATGCGGAGGAAGTCGAAACGCTTCAGCGCGTCCGCGTTCTGCGAGAGGGTGGCGCGGTCCTGCTCGCGGATGTCTGCCTTGTCGAACTCGAAGAAGACCTCCTTGAGCAGGCCCGCCTTCTCGATCTCCTCCGCGCTCATGGCCTTGAGCCGCGCGTACTCGTCCACCACCGGCGCCACCTCGGGCTTGGGCGCGGGCGGCGGCGCGGGCGGCGGGGCCTCGGGGGCCACCGGAGGCGGCGGAGGCGGCGCCGGGGGCGTCTTCTTGGCGCACGCGGTGAAGGCGGTGGCCGCGGCCAGAGCCAGGACGACGAGAACCGTCTTCTTCATCAGGACCCCCTCTTCGCCGGGAGACCGCATCCTGCTCCAGAGGGGCGGGGCGGTCCCCGGGTGGTGGATGAAAGAAGGCGACGGGAGATCCGTCAGTCCTTCTTGTTGCCGTCCCCCGGCTCGTCGCCGCGGATCGACTCCTTGAAGTTGCGGATGCCCTCGCCGATCCCGCGACCGAGCTGCGGGAGGCGGCCGGCACCGAAGATGAGGACGACGATCACGAGGATGAGGAGCAACTCGGGGACGCCGAGACCGAACATGTTTAGCCTCCAGGGCGGGCACGCGGCCCACCCTCCTCAATCATATACCCGTTGCCGCGAGCCTCAGGGGTGACCTGCACCACGCGCAGCGCGTCGTTCAGCCGGCCGCGGCGGTAGCCCTCGGGGTCGATCGTCGCCCGGGCGTAGCCCGCGGCGCGCACCGCCTGCTCGACCGCCGCGCGCAGCGCGGCGTCGTCGAGGCGGCCCATCTCCTCGCGCGCGATCTCGACGCGCGCTTCCTCGCCCAGGTGCCGGACCCGCAGCTCGCGGAAGCCGAGCGCCCGCACGGCGGCCTCGGCCCTCTCCACCCGGCGTAGCGCCTCGAGGGTGACGGGGGTGCCGTAGGGCAGGCGCGAGGAGAGGCAGGGGGAGGCGGGGAGCTCCGCGGTCGGGAGCCCCAGCTCGCGCGACAGGGCGCGCACGTCCTCCTTGGCGAGGCCCGCCTCGGCGAGCGGCGCGCGCACGCCCGACTCGGCCGCGGCCCTCTGGCCGGGGCGGAAGTCGGAGAGGTCGTCCACGATCAGGCCGTAGGCCACGTGCGCGTAGCCCTCCGCCCCGGCGAGGGGCACGAGGTGGCGGAAGAGCTCCGACTTGCAGTGGTAGCAGCGGTCCCGGTCGTTGCGCGCGTAGAGCGGGTTGTCGATCTCGCGGGTCGCGACCACGCGGTGGGGGAAGCCGAAGCGGCGCGCCACCTCCAGGGCCAGCTCCCGCTGCTCCCCGGACAGCGACTCGGAATCCGCGGTCACCGCGAGCGCGCGGCCTCCGAGCACGCGGTGGGCGGAGACCGCGAGGAGGGCGCTGTCCACCCCGCCCGAGTAGGCCACCACCACCGAGCCCATCTCCCGGAGGATGCGCTCGAGGGCGGCCCGCTTCGCGTCGAGATCGGCGGCCGGCGTCACTCGTTCCAGTCCTCCTCGCCCTGCGTCGCGAGGTCGAGCTGCAGCGGCGAGAGCCCCACGACCTCCAGCTCGACCCCGCACTCGGGACAGCTGATGACCTCGCCCTTGTCCACGTCGTACTCGTCGATCTCGACGTCGGCTTCGCACTCGGGGCAGACGGCCATGGACCTGTCCTCCGTCCGGATCATACCTCCGCCCCCCGCCGTCAACGCCCCCAGTCGGGGGAGTGATTGGCGTGCCGCGGGGACGCCTCGAGGCGGGCGATCCTGCGTCCCGAGGCGTCGAGGAGGACCACCTCTTCCTCGTGGGCCCCCAGCAGCGCGTCGAGCGGGCGGAAGCCCGCGTCCCAGGTGAGCGTCGCCACGAGGAAACGGCCGTCCGGGGAGGGGGCGACCGTGCGGTGGAAGGCCCCGCCCTCCGCGAGCGTCTCGCGGCCCTTCCCCTCGGCGTCGATCACGTCGATGCCGTGCTTCTTGTCCGCGCTCCAGGCGCAGACGACGCGCCCGCCGGGCAGGAAGCGCGGCGAGCGCTCACGCTTGAACCCTCCGGTCAGGCGGCGCACGCGCCCGTCCGCGAGGTCCACGCGCATGAGGTGCTCCTCGCGGACGAAGACCACGAACGCCCCGTCCGGGCTCGCCGTCGGGCTCGTGTCGTCCCCCGCGCGCGGCTGGGTGAGCGGGTTCCGGCCCACCGTCCCGTCCGCCGCGGGGTCGAGGAAATGCAGGGCGGCCGGCTCGCCCACGCGTCGCCGGGCGGAGACGACGAGGCGCCGGCCGTCGGGCAGCCAGGCCGGCTGGGCGTCCTTCCAGTCGACGCCGAGGGTGAGGACGGCCACCTCCCCGCTCGCCACCGCCACCACGCCGATCCGGCCGTTCATCGAGAAGGCGACGCGGGTGCCGTCGGGCGACACGGCGGGCTCCCCCACCGCCTCGCTACCGAAGGTGAGGCGCCGCTCGCGGTCCCTCGGCAGGCGGCGCCAGTAGAGCGCGGGAATGCCGTCGCGGTCGCTCACGAAGACGATCGCGCCGCCGAGCCCGGGCGGCAGCGGGGGCGCGGGCCGGAGCGCGAGCCACCCGAGACCGAGCAGCGGCACGAGGAGCGTGAGCGTGGCGAGCACCGCCGTCCGGCGCGCCATCGCCCTCAGATCCGCACCGCCGGTCGCCGCCGCAGCTCGGCCTCGAGCTTCTGCGCCTTGGCCACCTCGGCCCTGGCGTCCGCCGGGCGGCCCTCCCGGCTGTAGACGTCGGCGAGGACGTAGTGGCCGAGCGGCGCCACCCGCGAGCCCTTGTCCACCTCCAGCCCCTTCTTGGCGAGCTCGGCCGCCGCGTCGAGGCGCCCCGCGCTCAGCTCCTCGCGGGCCAGGAAGAAGAAGGCCGGCCCGAACTCGGGGGCCTTCTCGGTGGACTCGCGCAGCTCGGCGAGGAAGCCGGCCTGGTCGCCCCTCTGGCGCGCGAGCTGGGCGAGATTGAAGCGGGCGCGGCCGTTGTCGGCGAACCGCGACAGCTCCTCGCGGTAGAGCTTCTCGGCGTCGGCGACGTCGCCGCGGGCCTCCAGGATGCGCCCCAGGTTGAAGCGGCTGGAGCGCAGGTCCTCCTCGAGCTCCAGGCCCTTGCGGACCAGGCGCTCCGCCTCCGCCATGTCGCTCCTCTCGAAGGCGAGCGCGGCCAGGCTGTTGTAGGCGGCACCCATCTTCGGGTTGTGCTTCAGCGCCTCCTCGAAGGTCTTCCGCGCGTCGGTCTCGCGCCCGAGGTCGAGGTAGAGCGTGGCGAGCTGGTACCACATGTGCGGCTGCCGCGGCTCGAGCTTCAGCACCGTGCGGTAGCCCTCGATCGCGGCGTCGGGCTTTCCCTGCGCGCGGTACACCTCGGCGAGCGCGGCGAGCGCCATCTCGTTCTTCGGATCGATCTCGAGCGCCCGCTTGTACGCGGCGATCGCTTGGTCCGGCTTCTCGAGCTCGCGGAGCCACCCCCCGAGCGTCGTGTGGGCGTCGATGATGCCGGAGTCCTCGGCGATCACCGCGCGCATCGCGGCGACCGCCTCCTCGAGCTTCTCCTTCTTCGCGAGGGCTCGCGCGTCGCCCATCCTCTCGAAGAGGCCGATCTTGTCCTTCGGGTCGGGGAGCACCGCCTCCGGATCCACGTTCGGGCCGCCGCCCACGTAGCCGAGCGCGGCGAGCCTCTGCAGCGTCTCGGGGTCGAGCGTCGCCTCGTCTGGCGCGGCCTGGACGCCGCTGCCCGCCATCGTCTCGAGCCGGAGGCGGAGGTTCTCCGCGCGGCGCGAGAAGGCCTTGTAGACGTTCTTCGTCTCGCCCGGGTCCTGCTGCACGTCGTAGAGCTCGGGGCTGGGCGCCTCGATGTACTTCCACTTGCCGTCGCGCATGGAGCGCAGGTGCTGCCAGCCGAAGTGGAAGCGCGGGAAGTAGGTCTCGGAGTACGCGACCCCCGGCGAGTCCGCCGCGGGGTGGAGGACGAGGCGAGCGAGCGAGCGACCGTCGATCCCGGCCTGCGGGGGAAGGCCGACGAGGTCGAGCACGGTCGGCATCAGGTCCACGGTCGAGACCTGCGCCCGGCTGCGGCCGCGGTCGCCCCACGGCGTCCGCACGATCAGCGGGACGCGCTGCGTCGCGTCGTAGACGAAGAAGGTGTGGGTGTTCTCGCCGTGCTCCCCGAGGCTCTCCCCGTGGTCGGCGAGGAGGACGAGGATCGTGCGGTCCCAGACGCCGGCGCCCTTCAGCCACGCGACGAGCCGCCCCACCACGTGGTCGGTGTAGGCCACCTCGCCCAGGTACTTCTGACCAGGGTAGCGCGAAAGGAACGGCTCCGGCGGCTCGTAGGGCGTGTGGGGGTCGTAGAGGTGGACCCAGGCGAAGAACTTCTTCGCCTTCACGCCTTCCAGCCACGCGAGCGCGAGGTCCATCACCTCGTCGCCCTTCTTCTGGACGGTGCCGAGGTTGACGACCTTGTACTTGGAGAGGTCGAAGCGGTCGGAGTAGAGGTCGAAGCCCTGGTTGAGCCCCCAGCGCGAGTCGAGCACCCACGCGCCGATGAAGGCGCCGGTCGCGTAGCCGCCGTCCTTCAGCCGCTCGGCGAGCGTCGTCGTCTTCTCCTCGACGAAGAAGCCGCCGTTGTCGCGCACCCCGTGCTTCGGGGGGATGAGCCCGGTGAAGATCGACGTGTGCGAGGGGAGGGTGAGCGGCACCGTGGACGTGGCCTGCTCGAAGAGGACGCCCTCGGCCGCCACCGCGTCGATGTTCGGCGTCTCGACACCGCGGAAGCCGTAGCAGCCGAGCCGGTCGGCGCGCAGCGTGTCGAGCGTGACGACCACGACGTTCAGGTCGGCGGGGGCCGGCTGCCGCGCGGCGATCCGGCGGCGGGCGTCGGCGTCGGTCTTCGGTGGGCCCGCGTGCAGGACGAGAAAGGCCCCGGCGGCCAGCGCGACGAGGCCCGCTCCCGCCAGCCACAGACGGCGCCCGGTCTTCGGAGCCATAGACATTCCACGCTACCCGACCGGTTCGGGCAGGGTCAACCCGAAGCCCGGCCAATGCGTTGAAAACAATCCAAAATCCCGACTTGCGTGGCCCGGAATCTTGTATGCTTCCGCCCTCAGCCTGACCGGCCATCTTGGCTAACGTCTTCCAAAGAAGATGCTTGTCCCAGCGACGCCTTGGCCCCAGCGATGGCACATGGGTTGCTGTGTTTAACAGAATCTGACGTGCGGTCCGGATTCCTTGTCGGTCCCACTGCATCGGACGGCCGGCCCGGAGGGGTTGGCAGGAGGGATGAAGTGACGCGTTATCTGAAGCACGCCAGGCTCCTCGTGGGGGCCCTGGCGCTCATCGTCGGGTTGACGCTCGTGGCGCCCCCGGCCTTCGCCGCGGGGCCCGCGACCGCCGCCAACCCACGCCCGATCGCCGCCGCCGCGACCGCGAAGGTCGAGGCCATGCCGGCGGCGACACTCGCCCAGGCCGCCCAGGCGGCGCCGACGCCCGCCGCGGACGAGACCGGCAAGCCGTTCTTGAAGACCACCAGGGGCGCCGTCGCGCTCGCCCTCCTCGCGGGCGCGTTCGGCTACGCCTTCTACTCGTTCAGCAACGATCGCGTGAAGTCGCCGGCGAAGTAGGAGGACACCATGCGCAGAACTGTCACCGTCGTACTTCTCCTCCTCGCGGCCGCGCTCCCGCTCGCCGCCCAGAGCCTCACCGGCACGATCGCCGGCACCGTCAAGGACGAGCAGGGTGGTGTCCTGCCCGGCGTGACGGTGACGCTCGCCGGCAAGACCGGGACCCGCAGCACCACCACCGACGCCGAAGGCAGCTACCGCTTCCCCGCCCTCGACCCCGGGACCTACTCCGTGACCGCCACGCTCAGCGGCTTCCGCACGAAGCGCCAGGACAACGTGGTCGTCTCCCTGAGCCGCGTGGCCGAGATTCCCATCGTCCTCGGCGTGGGCGGCGTGACGGAGAGCGTGGACGTCGTGGGTGAGTCGCCGGTCGTGGACGTGGCCTCGAGTGCCACCGACAACGCCCTCTCCCAGGACATGCTCTTCAACCTGCCCATCCGGCCCACCAACGCCGCGACCGACCTCCTCAACTTCGTCCCGGGGGTCAACGACGGCGTAGCCTACGGTGGCAACGCCGACTACGGCAACGGGCTGCTGATCGACGGCGTCGACACCCGCGATCCCGAGGCGGGCTCGGCCTGGGTGTTCTTCAACTTCAACCTAGTCGACGAGGTGCAGGTGGGCGGGCTCGGCGCCAACGCCGAGTACGGCGCCTACACCGGCGCGGTGGTGAACACCGTCACCAAGTCGGGAGGCAACCGCCACACCGGGCTCTTCGACGCCTACTGGACGACAACGGACCTCTCGGCCGACAACGTGAAGCCTGCGTACACCGCGCAGAACCCGACGCTCAAGGACCCCTTCGTCGTCAACAAGCGGCTGGACCTCACGGCCCAGCTCGGCGGCCCCCTCATCAAGGACAAGCTCTTCTTCTTCCTGGCCGGGCAGCGTTTCGAGCAGAGGGACAACCCGAGCGGCCCCCGGACGCTGCACACCGAGGTGAGCCCGCGCGTCAACGCCAAGCTGACCTGGCAGCCGGGGCCCAACGACAACGTGAGCGCGACGTTCCAGTGGGACTACTACAACCAGAAGGGGAGGACGTCGATCAACGCCGCCGTCAACGGCGACGACCAGACCCGGAACCAGGACTCCCCGGAGGCCGTGTGGGGCCTGCAGTGGCGGCACCTGTTCGGGACCAAGACCTTCGGTGAGGTCAAGTACAGCGGCTGGTGGGGCTACTACTACCTCGATCCCAAAGTCCTCGTCCCACTGTCCTTCGATGGCGCGACGAACGAGTACTCGGGCGGCTCGCTGAGCTACTACTACGCTGACCGCGGACGCCACCAGGTGAACGCGTCGATCTCTCACTACGCCGAGGCCTTCGGCAAGCACGACCTCAAGTTCGGCGTGGAGATCGAGCGGAGCAAGGTGCGCAGCCAGTGGGGCTACAACCAGGGCATCTACTACTACGACTACACCGAGGGCTACCCCAAGGGTCAGTACTACGCCTACACCTACAACTACGACACCGACGGCCGCAACCAGCGCGAGTCGGTTTACGCGCAGGACTCGTGGAATCCGACGGAGCGGCTGACCATCAATGCCGGCGTTCGCGTGGACTTCGTCCGCGGGCGGAGCCCCGTCCTCGACAAGACCGTCTACAGCAACACGAACTGGGCTCACCGCATCGGATTCGCCTTCGACCTGACCGGCGACGGGAAGACCGTCCTCAAGGGCCACTATGGCCAGTACTACGAGGGCATCTTCTCCACGATGTACAACCGCGCCATGCCCGGCTTCAACGACTCGATCACGTACATCTACGATCCGGCGGGCGAGATGTGCGGTCCCCTCGGCAACTGCTTCACCGAGGTCGATCGCCTGCCCTATCCGATCTACAGCGTCGACCCCGACCTCAAGCACCCACGCGTCGACGAGTGGACGGGGGGCCTCGAGCGCCAGATAGGAAAGGACGTGCGTCTGTCCGTCACCGGCATCTGGCGCCAGGACAAGAACATCCAGGGCTCGGTCTACCCGGACGCCCGGTGGACGCCCACCACCGTGACCGCGGACAGCGAGGGCCCCGATCCCTCGCTCAACGGCAAGACGATCGGCGTCTACAACTGGGCGAACCGCAGTGCCTCCGAGCTGAACGGCCTGCTCACGAACCCCGATGGATTCCAGTACAGGGATCCTTCGGGCCAGGTGCTCGGCACCGCCCACACCGAGCGCAAGTACAAGGCTCTGATGCTCGTCCTCGACAAGCGCTTCTCGAACCGGTGGCAGGGTCGCGTCTCCTACGTCCTGTCGAAGGCCGAAGGCTACTTCAGCAACTGGGACTGGCCTCCCGACACCTTCGGCCAGGGCACCCTCTTCGAGACGCCGACGCGGGCCCTCGTCAACAGCTTCGGCCGGCCGGACACCGACCGCACGCACGAGGTGAAGGTCTTCGCCACGTACCAGATCCCGAAGGTCGAGGTGGGTCTCAACGCGTACTACCGCTTCCTCTCCGGGTTCACGTACACGCCCTACCAGCGGTTCCGCTCGAGGGACATCAACTACCCTCTGTCGTCGGGCCGTTCGCCCCTCCTCGAGCCGCGGGGAGACCGCCGGCTCGATAACGAGAGCTACCTCGATCTGCGGGTCGAGAAGATCTTCAAGCTCGGTGGGACCAACCGGCTCTCCGTCTACGCCGACATCCAGAACCTCTTCAACGCCGGGACGATCATCGACGTCCAGAACCGCTATCCCTTGCTGGCGATCTCCGGCCAGGGTACGAGTGTCGACATCCCGTTCGGCGGCCCGACACAGATCTACGACCCGCGCCGGCTCATCCTCGGCGCGCGCTGGAGCTTCTAGTGAACCGGGGGGGTGCTACGCCGCACCCCCCCGACACCCCCCCGCTCGCTGCGCGGGAGTGAATCCCGCTCCGCTCGCAGCCGGTTGCCAGTGGCGGCCGGCCGGGTCGAGCGAGGCGCGGTGAGGGCCCCGGGGGTCGCAAGGCCTCCGGGGCCTTTCTTTCATCCCGAGAGACTCCGCTTGGCCCCCGGCCCTCGGGTAGGATGGATCCATGGCCATGAGCCGTGCGACCGTCCGAAGCTGGATCGAAGGTTTTGAGGCCACACGCGAGGTGGAGCGGGCGGCCGCCCGCCCTGGGGATGTCTCGCGCGCCGCCACGATCGCTCTGCAGCTGAGCGACGCGGCGCTTCTGACTCGCGCCCCGGAGATGAGGGCGCGGCGCGACGCCGAGGACCGCCGCGCCCGCGAGACGTGGTGCCGCTTGAAGGCGCAGGGCGTGCGGTGAGCGCCGGGGGCTTCGCCGATGCGTTGCTGGCGCTGACGCAGGCCCTCGAGGATTTGGGCTCCCCATCAGCGATCATCGGGGGCGTCGCCGTCATCGCACACGGGGTCCCTCGCGCCACGGTGGACATCGACGGCACCGTCAGTGCTCAGGCGGTGGAGCCCGAACGGCTGGCCGAGGCGCTCGCCCGTCACGATATCGTTCCTCGGATCGAGAACGCCGTCGAGTTCGCGCGCTCACGGCACGTCTTCCTCGCCGAGCACCGGCCGTCCGGCGTGCCCGTCGACATCAGCCTCGCTTGGCTGCCGTTCGAGGAAGAGGCCATCGCCGCCGCCGAGCCGCGCGACTTCGCCGGCGTGCGGACACGGGTCGTGCGCCCGGAAGACCTGGTGATCTACAAGATGGTCGCGGCGCGACCCCGGGACCTCGACGACGTCCTGAACCTCCTGCTCGTGCACGGGCGCGCGATGGATCTCCGCCGGGTCCGTGCCGTGGTGGCGGACTTCGCCGCCGCGCTCGAGGATGAGGAAAGGCCCGCGGTCCTCGAGCGGCTGCTGCGGGAGGCCGGTCTCCCGTGAAGGTGAACCGCCACGACCACGGCTACCGCCGCCGGTAGTCGCCGCTGCGGCCGCCGGTCTTTCGGACGAGGCGGATCTCGCCGATCGTCATCGCCTTGTCCACGGCCTTGACCATGTCGTAGACGGTGAGGGCCGCCACGGCCACCGCGTGGAGGGCCTCCATCTCGGCGCCGGTCCTCGCGTCGGTCCGGACGCGCGCCTCGATTACGAAGCCGTCCCGCCGCGGCCGGAGGTCCACGTCCACGTGCGACAGCGGCAGGGGATGGCAGAGAGGGATGGCATCGGCCGTCTTCTTGGCGGCCATGATCCCGGCGAGCCGGGCGACCTCGACCACCCCACCCTTCTTCAGGTGCCCCGCGCGCACGAGGCGCATGGCGGCCGGCGCGATCGTGATGCGCCCCCGGGCGACGGCCTCGCGGGCGGTCACAGGCTTCGCCGACACGTCCACCATCCGGGCCGCGCCCTCGTGGTCGAGGTGGCTGAGCGAGGGCCCCGGCGGGCCGGGACCGGGTTGTCCGACGCTAGCCCCCGCGGAAGTGCGGGATGGCTTTCGGGGGCTAGAGTGGCGCACCGTCGTCCTCCAGGAAGCTGCCGAGGAGCAGCGCCTCGGCGGTCTCGCCAGCCGCGGCCTGCCGCCGGTCGGCTTCGATTACCACGAGGGCGTTCGCCCGGGCGTGGGCGACGAGGTCGCCGGAGCCCATGGAGCGGACCGGCCGGGCCACGAGCCGGCCGCCCTCGAAACGCACCCGGGCCGCCACGTGGCTCTTCCGGCCCGAGCGGTTCTTGACCGCGCCCAGAAGCTCCACCCGGACGCGGGGGCGAGAGAGAACGCGAGCCCCCTGCATCTTCAGGAGCGCCGGCCGCACGAAGAGGTCGAAGGTCACCTGCGCGGAGACGGGGTTGCCGGGAAGCCCGAAGACGAGCGCCTCGCCGAGCCGCCCGAAGACGAGGGGCGCCCCCGGCTTGATCGCCACTTTCGTGAAGAGGAACGCCGCCCCCAGCTCGAGGAGCGCGGGCTCGACGAGGTCGTAGTCGCCGGCGGAGACGCCGCCGGAGACGACGAGGACGTCGGCCGCGACCCCGGCCCGCAGCGCCTCCGCGATCGCGTCCTGCCGGTCTGGGGCCACGCCGAGGAGGCGCACCGAGGCACCGGCCAGCCGGGCTTGCGCCGCCACCGCCGGCCCGTTGCTGTTGCGGATCTGCCCGGGGCCCGGAGTGACCGACACGTCCACGATCTCGTCGCCGGTGACGAGGAGCGCCAGGACCGGTTTTCGCGCCACGCGTACGCGGGCCTTCCCGGCGGAGGCGAGCACCGCAATCGCCGCGGGGTCGATCACCCGGCCGCGCGCCAGGACCACGTCCCCCGCCCGCACCTCGGAGCTGCGGGGGGCCACGTTCGCTCCGGCGGCGACCGCGGCGAGGATC
>JBGPQQ010000032.1:0-13080 GCA_041489115.1 Vicinamibacteria bacterium
GATCCCGGTGCCGAGGCGGATCGGCGTCACCTCGTCGGGCGGGCGGCGCGAGCGGAACGACCGCGCGTGGTGGAGGAGGCCCCTCTTCGGGTCCAGCAGGAGGAAGCCGCAGTTGCCGGGGAAGAGGGCCTCGTCGAGAAGACCCGTCGCGCGCGCGAGGAGCGACTCCTCGTCGGTCGCCGCTGCCGCCGCCTCGGCCACTCCTGCGATGACCCGCTGCTCGGCCAGGTTGCGCCGGAGGTCCTCCTCGACCCTCTTCAGGTCGGTCACGTCCACGAGCGAGCCGCGCAGACCGCGCAGCCGCCCGTCCTCGTCCACCCAGGCCTGGCCCCGCGCCTCGAGCCAGCGCACCGCGCCGTCGGGCCACACCACCCGCGACTGCACCCGGTGCACCTCGCCGGGGCGCGTCACCGCCTGCGCCACCGCGGCCTGGAAGGCCGGCCGGTCGTCCGGGTGGATGTGCTGCAGGACGTGGGGTAGGCGGGCCTGCCCCTCCGGTTCCCGGGCCGGCGCGCCGAAGAGCCGCCCGGCCTCGTCCGACCACCACATGGCGCCGGTCTCGGAGTCCATCTCCCAGATGGCCATGCCCGCGGCGTGCAGCGCCAGGGACAGCCGCTCCTCGCTCTGCAGGGCCCGGCGCTCGGCCTCGTGGCGCGGCAGGCGCCGGCGCAGGCCGCTCGCGAGCGAGGACAGGAAGCGCCCCGCGCGGCGCCGCGGGCCCGCGCTCACGACCGCACCGCCCGGAGGCGGACCTTGACGACAGCCCCGCCGGACTCGTGGTTCTCGGCCGCGACCTCGCCGCCGTGGTCGTACACGATCCGCTTGACGATCGAGAGGCCGAGCCCCGTGCCCCCCCGCCGCCGGGTGAAGAAGGGCTCGAAGAGGCGCGGCAGGTCGCCCGGGTCGAAGCCGGGCCCGGAGTCCCGCACCGCGCACTCGACCCAGCGCTCCTCCCCGTCCCCGGCCGCTCCGAGCGCCACCTCCACCCGCCCGCCCTGGGGCGAGAAGTGGACCGCGTTTTCGATGAGGTTCTGCAGGACCTGGGTCACGCGCGCCCGGTCGGCGAACACGGGGAAGGCCGCCGCCCCCCGCGGCCAGGCGATCTCGACCGACTTCCGCCGCGCCAGGGGAGAGCAGGCGGACACTGCCGCCTCCACCACCTCCTCCATGCGGCACTCCGCGAAGTCGGGGCGGGTGGGGCGCCCGAAGTCGAGGAGGTCGCGCATGAGGGTGGTCAGGCGGACGATCTCGCCGCGCAGCACGGAGAGATAGCGCTCGAACCCCTCGGTCCTCCCGAAGCGCGACTCGAAGGCGTCGAGCGTCGCCGAGATGCTGAAGAGGGGATTGCGGACCTCGTGCGCCACGCCGGCCACGATCGAGCCGATCTCCGCCATCGTCTCGCTCTGCCGCAGCTGCTCCTTGAGATGCACGGTCTCGGTGACGTCCTGGAAGTTCAGCACCGCGCGTCCCGCGCTGTCGCTGTCCGCCTCCAGCGCCCGCGCGCTCACCAACCAGGTGACCCGCGTCAGCGGGTCGCTCACCTCGCGCGCGGCGGGGGCGCCGCCGCGCAGCGCCCCGGCCAGCTCCCCGAGGGCCGCCCAGGGCTCGCCCGGCCCCAGGGCGGCGAGCGGCGTCTCGATGAGCTCGGACCAGCTCGCGCGGCCCGAGTGCTCGACGGCGGTCCGGTTAGCGCGGACGATCCGGCCCTCCGCGTCGACCACCACGACGCCCAGGGGCAGGCCGTCGAACGTTTCCCGCCACTCGACCGCGGCGCGGCGCAGGTCGGCCTCGAGCCGGCGCCTGTCCGTCACGTCGGTGCCGGTCCCGAGCACGTAGGCCACCTCCCCGGCCGCGTCGAAAACCTTCCGGTTGATCCAGGAGATCAACCGCCGGTCGCCGGCGCGGGTCTCCCACTCGGCCTCGTAGGCCGCGGGCTGCTCGAGAATGGATCGGCCGCCACCGTAGTAACGCGCGGCCTCCGCGCGCGCCTCGGCCGGACGCAGCGCCTCCCAGAAGGCACGGCCTCGCAGCTCCGCCTCCGTCCACCCGCTCGTCTGCTCGCAAGCCCGGTTGAAGCGCACGATCCGGCCCTGCGGGTCCACCACGATGACCAGCGAGGCCACCATGTCGAGGAGGCTGTCGGCGAACACCCGCTGCCGCTCGATCTCGCGCTCCGCCCGCAGCCTCTCGAGCTCCGCCGCCGCCCGCGCGGCGAAGACCCGCAGCACCCCCTCGGGGCGCACGACCTCGTCGAGGCGCCGGTCGTGGATCGCGTTGACGATGCCCAGGACTTCGCCCGTCGAGGCGCGCAGCGCCGTCCCGACGTAGCTCTGCGCGTTCATCCGGCGCAGGCCCTCGTCGCCCGGGTAGCGATCGGCGACGGAGTCCCGGATGTGGCAGACGCTTCCGTCGAGGACTCCGGCGCACGGCGTGCCCGCGAGGGGGTACTCGACGTTCTCCACGAGGCGGCCGTCGACGCAGAGGGCGGCCGTCCGCAACCGGTCGCCGTCCACGAGCTCCGCGACCGAGGCGTACTTGACCCGCAGCGCCCTCGCCAGGCGCAGCGCGAGCTCGCCGAAGAGAGCCTCACCCCCGGCGGCCGCCGTCCCCGCGACGAGGTCGCCGAGCGCCTCCTCGACCCGCCGGTGCCGGACGGCCCGCTCGGCCACGTGGGGCAGATCGGCGAGGGCCACCTCGCTCTTCACGACGTAGTCCACCGCGCCGGCGCGGATGGCCTCGACGGCCACGCGCTCGCTCCCGTGGCTCGTCATGATCACCACCGGCGGCATCGCGCGGGCGGGCTCGCTGCGGAGCAGGTCCAGCCCCTCGCCGTCCGGCAGCAGCCAGTCGGCGATCACCAGGTCGGGCGGTGTCGCCCCGTGGAGCGCCGCCCGCGCCGCCTCCACGGTCTCCACCACTGCGACCACGAAGTCCCCGGCCCGCCCTTCGAAGGCGCGGCGCGCGAGCTCCGCGTGGCCCGGCTCGTCCTCGACGAGCAGGACCCGGAGAGGCTCCGTGCTCATGGACGGCCTCCCCCGTCCGGAATCGGGACCCCCCCCGTCTCGTCCCCGGACGGGTCGGCTCGCAGAGCCTGCCGCTCGATGATCGCAAGTCTCATCTAATCAACGTGATCCAATCCCACTCGGCGCGCCGGACAGACGGCGGCCGCCGTGGCATGTCAGGTGCAGAAGCGTAGACCGTGCCAGCCGACTCGACCCTCCTGGACGTGATTCTCGAGCCTGGCCGGCTGTCGGTCGTGTTTCAGCCGATGTTCGAGGTGTGCGCGGCCAGCCACCAGCTCTTCGCCGTCGAGTGCCTGATCCGAGGGCCCCGGGGCACGAACGTCGAGCGCCCGAGCGTCCTCTTCGAGTACGTCCGCCGCAAGCGGGCCGAGGCCGCGGTGGACCGGGCCTGCGTCGCGACGGCGCTGGCGGACGCCGGCCGCCTTCCCGGGGAGCCCCGGCTCTCGCTGAACGTCCACGCCTCGACCCTGGGCCGCGACCCCGGTTTCCACGACTTCCTGCTGGAGCGGGCCGAAGAGGCGCGGATCGACCGGCGCCGCCTCGTCGTCGAGATCGTCGAGCACGCCCCGCCTCTCGACGTGCCCAGCTTCCGGCGGGCGCTCACCGAGCTGCGCGACGCGGGGATCGCGATCGCCCTGGACGACGTGGGCCTCGGCCAGTCGAACTACAAGATGATCCTGGACGTGAGGCCGGAGATCTACAAGCTCGACCGCTACCTCGTGAGCGGCGCCTGGTCCGACCCGTACCGGCAGGTCATCCTCGACTCGCTGGCCCGCATGGTGCGCCGCCTCCAGGCCCGCGCCGTGGCGGAGGGCGTCGAGGACCACCACGAGCTCGCCGCGGTCGAGGCGGCCGGCATCGATCTCGTCCAGGGCTTCCTCTTCGCCCGCCCCCTCGCCCGCGCGGACCTCCTCGCCGCGGGCTACCTCTCCGGCCGCACACCGGCGGTGGCCCCGCCGTGAGCCACATCGTCAAGCCCGCGCCCCTCGCACGGTTGCGCGACGCCGCGCTTCGTGCGATGAAGAAGCCGTGAGCCTGAGCGGGTCCGTCGAGGACCTTCCGCTTCTCGAGATCCTGCAGGTCGTCTCCTTCTGCCAGAAGACCGGCCACCTCACCGTGCGCGCCCCCGCCGGCGAGGCCGCGATCGTCTTCGAGAGGGGGTGCGTCGTCTCGGGCTGCATCTGGGACGTTCCGGCGCTGCCCCGGGGCCAGCCCCCCGCGGGGCCCGCGCGCGAGCAGCTCCTCCGCCAGCGCATCGGGTCGATCCTCCAGAGGCTCGTCCGGCTGCGGGAAGGCGAGTTCGCCTTCACCCTCACCGACGAGGCCCCCACGGCGCTGGGCGGGCGCGACCTCTCCCACGAGACCCTCCCCGGCGGCATCAACCCGGAAGAGCTCATGCTGGACCTCGCCCGCCAGCTGGACGAGGACCGTCGCGACGCCGCCGCCACCCTCGAAGCCTCCTTCGCGGCGCCCGAGGACGACGACGTCGTGCTCGAGGAGCTGCCTCTCGAGGAGCCCACCGCGCCTCCGCCCCCGGCCGGCCCGGCGGTCCTTCTCCTGGACGACGAGCCGGAGATCCAGCGCGTCGTCGGCGAGCGCCTCGCCACCGCCGGCTTCGACGTCTCTACCGCGTCGAGCGCCGCCGCGGCGCGGCGGGAGATGGACCGGCTCGCCTCCGCGCGCATCCCCTTCCTGCTCGTCGCCGACCTGGGCGTCCCGTCCGAGTCCGGCGCTTCCTTCCGCGGCGGGCTCGACGTGGCGCGGGCCGCCTCCGGCCTGCCTTCACCGCCGCCCGTCCTCCTGATGGCCGAGACGTTCGACGACAAGCTGCGCGCGCGGGCCCGGCGGCTCGGCGTCTCCCTCCTCGCCTTCAAGCCCGGCCTGTCGAAGCTCGACCCGCTCCAGTACGAGGCCGACCTGCGCGCGTTCGGCGACAAGCTGGCCCGGGACCTGCTGCCGCGGATCGAGGGGCGGCGCTCGACCCGCGCCGCGAAGCACGTGGCGGCGCCGGCCGCGGGCCCCGGTGAGGCCGCGCGCTCGGCCCTCCTGAGCTCGGCCCTCGAGGAGATGCGGAAGAGCCCCGACCCCGATCTCGTCGCCTTCCTGCTGCTGCGGGCCGCCCGCGGCTTCTTCCCGCGGGTGCTGCTCTTCGTCGTGAAGGACGAGCGGCTGCGCGGTCTCTGGGGTTTCGGGCCGGTCGACAGCGGCGACAGCCTCGACCTCCTCGCCCGCGAGATCTCCGTGCCCCTCGACCCGCCCTCGATGTTCCGTGAGGCGGTGACGACCGGGCGCTCGTGGACCGGCCCGCTCCCCGCCGACGGCCCGGTGCGCGGGCTGCTCGACCGGATCGGCCCGCTGGAGGCGGCCACCGCCGCGATCCTGCCCGTGCGCGCCCACCGCGAGGTGATCGCCGTCCTTTACGGTGACGCTCCGGACGGCGGCGAGCTCCCGCCGATCGGGCCGCTCGTCGAGTTCGTCGAGCAGGCCGGCCGGGCCCTCGACGAGGTGTTCCTCGCCCGCCGGACGCCGGCCCCCGCCACCTGCTAAGATCACCGCCCGCATGCTCAGCGTGATCCGGGGCGCCCGCAGCCTCCTCTGCGTCCTGCTCGTCCTCCTCTTCTTCCTGCTCATGAGCCCGGTGCTCCGGCTCCTGGTCGTCCCGGGCGCCTGGCTCTTCCCCCGCCAGCGCTACCGGCTCGTGGGCCTCTTCATGAAGGCCATGAGCGGGGGCATCCTCGGGCTGCTCCGGCTCGGGGGGGCACATGTCCGGCGGCGGGGCGCCATCCCCACGGGGTCGCCGGTCCTGGTGGTGGCGAACCACCAGTCGGTGCTGGACATCTGCCAGGCCACACTCATGGCCCGGCCCCAGGTGCCCGCTTTCGTGGTCCGCCGCCGCTACGCACGCTTCGTGCCCCTCGTCTCCCAGTGCATCCGCCTTCTCGGCAGCCCCATCGTCGACCCGAAGCGCGACCCCTCGGGTGCGGTCGACGCCGTCCGCCGCGGCGCGCGCGAGCTGCCACACGGGATCCTGATCTTCCCCGAGGGCCACCGCAGCCTCGACGGCGCGATCCGCCCCTTCCGCACCACAGGGCTCGAGACGATCCTGGGTGCGCGGCGCACTCCGGTTTATCTCGTGCTGAACGAGGGCGTGTGGCGCGTCCGCCGCTTCGCCGACCTGCTGTTCCGGGTCCACCTGATCGACGCCCGGTCCGAGGTGATGGGCCCGTTCGAGCCGCCGGCGGACGACGCACGACTGCCCGAGTTCATCCAGGGGCTCCGCCAGACCCTCGTCACTCGCCTGGCTGAGATCCGGGCCGGCAGCGCGCCGCCCCTCGCCTGAGACGCCCCCCGGGGCCGTACCTCGCACGTGGTGTTACACTTGCCCCACAGCGTGGAGGTGCGGATGGCACGGCGCGTGGTGATCGCGAGCCAGAAAGGAGGCGTGGGGAAGACGACCGTCGCGCTGAACCTGGCCGTGGCGCTCGCGGAGCGGGGTAGGCGAACACTGCTCGCCGACCTCGACCCCCAGGGCGCGATCGGGCTCTCGCTGGCGAAGGGCGATGCCGAGCTCCCCGGGCTCGCCGAGCTGCTGTCGGGCGTCGCCAGCGCCGCCGAGGCGGTCGTCGCCACGCGGCTCGGCGGCCTCAGCCTCCTGGCACGCGGCCGTCTCGACGCCACGGACGTGGACTCGTTCGAAACCGAGGTCGCCCGGCCGGGCGCCCTCGATGAGGCGTTCGCCGCATGCGACAAGGCCTGCGACGTCGTAATCGTGGACACCCCGTCCGGGCTGGGGCGCGTCACCACCGCCGCGCTGGCCTGCGCCGACTTCGCGCTCCTCGCCTTCCAGCCCGAGAGCCTCGCGCTCCGGTCGGTGGGCCAGGCCCTGAAGGTCATCGAGCACGTCCAGGCGACGCGCAATCCCCGCCTGCGCCTCGTGGGCATCCTGCCCACCCTCGTGGAGCGGGACCGCCACCGGAGCCACGCCGTGCTCAGCGAGATCTGGAGCGGCTTTCCGGACGCCCTCGAGACCATCGTGCCCCGCACCGAAGCGTTCGCCCGGGCGAGCGCGCTGGGCGTGCCCGTCGCCTTTCTCGGCGGCGAGGCCGGAGCGCCGGAGGCTCGCCGCTTCGACCTGCTCGCCGACGAGATCGAGGGGCGCATGAACCGCCTCGACGGGATGGAGAAGGTCCATGAAGCTCAACCCGCCCGCCAGCTCCTCTGACCTCGACACCGCCCGGGAGATCGCCCGGCGCCTCCACCAGCGGCGCCGCCGCGAAGACCGCCCGGACCAGGACCACGAGGCGCCCGCCCCTGGTCCGGCCCTGGGCGCCGCCCCGGCCCTCCGGTCGCACACGCCCGCTCCGATCGCACTGCCGCCGCCCCCGGCGCTCGAGCCGCCCTCGTGGGACGAGCCCGCAACCGAGACCGCGCCGACCGAAGGAGCGGCGCTCGACCCGCTCGCGGCTTTCGGCGAGCCGGCCGCCGCGGAGGACGAAGGCGACGAGGGCGTGCCCGATATCGAGGCCGAGGAGCCCGGCGTGTCGCCCGAGGAGTTGGTCGGGGGCCCCGAGCCGCCGTTCGAGGACGGGCCCCAGCCCTCGGCCTATGATGCCGTCCCGCTCTCGCCGTTCGACGTCGACCTGGACGAGACCGAGGCCTCGACGGAGGAGCTCCCCGAAGCGCCGGCCCCGCCCTCGTGGGACGACGTCGTGGAGACCTGTCTCGGCCTCGCCGAGGCGGGCGGCGCGATGCTGGTCGACCCGGCTGGCCAGGTCTTCGCGGCGCGCGGAGACTGGCCCGCGCCCGGCCCGGACACCATCGCCGCGAAGCTCGTGACGACGATGGAGCGCACGCTCAAGGACGCCCCCACCCGCTCGATCTCCGCGCCCCTCATGGGGAAGCACCTCACCGCCTGGAGGGTCCCGCTCGCCGAGGGCTTCGTGACCGCGGCGTTCATCGGCGACTCGCCCGTGCGCGCCGAGGCGCGCCCGTCCATCGACACCGAGATCCACCGCGGCGCCGGGGCCTGAGGCGTCCCGCGCCGGGCCCCGCACCGACGCAGGAGAACGCCCCATGCCCCGGCTCGACCCCCACTCCCACGCCGACTCCGGCCAGCCGCGGGCGCGCCACCTGAGGCTGCAGCTCTCGGTCGACTTCGAGTCGCGGCGGCTCGAAGGGGTGGCCGCCCTCGAGCTCGACGCACCCTCCAGAGGCGCCCTCGACCTCGACAGCAAGGGACTGGAGATCCTCGGGATTGCCACCGATGAGGGCACCGCGGTGCCGTTCGAGGTGGGCCCCGAGGAGCCGATCCTCGGCCAGCGTCTCCGGCTGTCGTTGCCCGAGGGAACGCGCGGGGTGCGCCTGCGCTACCGCACGTCGCCGGACGCCCCGGCGCTGCAGTGGCTGTCGCCGGAGCAGACGGCGGGCGGCGAGCACCCCTTCCTCTTCAGCCAGTGCCAGTCCATCCACGCGCGCAGCCTCGCCCCCCTGCCCGACACGCCGAGGAACCGGCTCACCTACGAGGCGGAGGTCGAGGTCCCGCGGCCGCTCGGCGCCGTGATGTCCGCCGGCCCCGCCGGCGAGGGGCCGGGAGCGCGGCCGGGCACGCGGGTCCTCCGCTTCGCCATGCCGCAGCCGATCCCGCCGTATCTTCTCGCGCTCGCGGTCGGCAGGCTGGATTCGCGCGACCTGGGCCCGCGCTCCCGGGTCTTCGCCGAGCCCGAGACGGTGGAAGCCGCCGCGTACGAGTTCGCGGAGACGGAGACGATGATCGCCCAAGCCGAGGAGCTCTTCGGACCCTACGACTGGGACCGCTACGACATGCTCGTCCTGCCGCCCTCCTTTCCCTATGGCGGGATGGAGAACCCGCGGATGACGTTCCTCACCCCGACCCTCCTCGCCGGCGACCGCTCGCTCGTCGACGTCGTGGCCCACGAGCTGGCCCACTCCTGGACCGGCAACCTCGTCACGAACGCGGACATGGAGCACTTCTGGCTGAACGAGGGCTTCACCGTGTGGGCCGAGCGGCGGCTGCTGGAGGTCCTCCACGGCGAGGAGGCCACGGTGCTCGCCTGGGCGATCGGCGAGAAGGCGCTCGAGGAGTCGCTGGAGCGCTTCGGGGCCGGCTCGCCCCTGACCCGCCTCCGCACGGAGCTCGCCGGCACGGACCCCGACGACGCGTTCTCCTCCGTGCCCTACGAAAAGGGCGCGCGCTTCGTGACCCTGCTCGAGCGGACGGCGGGACGGCCCCGGTTCGACCGCTTCATGCGCGAGTACATGGCCCGCTTCCGCTTCACCTCGATCACCACCGAGGAGTTCCTCGCGTTCCTGGACAGCCAGCTGCCGGGCCTGGCCGCCGACGTGGGCGCGAAGGCGTGGCTCTACGAGCCGGGCCTGCCGGCGAACGCGCCCGCGTTCCGCTCCGGCCGGCTCGACGGCCTCGTCGCCCTCGCGGCGGCCTTCCCGCGTGGCGAGCGGCCGACCGACGCCGCGATCGCCGGCTGGAGTCCCGCCGAGACGCTCGTCTACCTCCAGAACCTGCCCCGCGAGGTCGACCGCGACGGCTGCGCCTGGCTCGACGCCGCCCTCGGCCTCACGGGTCGGGGGAACCACGAGATCCTGGTCGAGTGGCTGACGATCGCGGCGGGCTCCGACTACGAGCCCGCCTTCCCCCGTCTGCGCGAGGTGCTGCTGCGGGTGGGCCGGATGAAGTACCTGCGCCCCCTGTACGGCGCGCTCGGACGCCACCCCCGCACACGCGCCCTCGCCCGCGAGGTCTTCGCGGAGGCCGCTCCCCGCTACCACCAGCTCTCCCGCCGCGTCGCCGCCGCCGTGATCGAGAAGTACTCCGAGACGCGTGCCTCCTGAGCCCGAGGCTCCCATGACCGACCGCTCCGACGCCGCCCCCGCGGAGGACGTGCGCCTCCCCGAAAATGCCTTCCGGCCGCTCTACCCCGGCGAGCTCTACGAGCCCGTCGTGCCCGCGGCCGCGAGCGTCCCCGAGACGACGCTTCGCTCTCTCGCGCAGGGCGCCCTCTGGGCCGTCGTCTTCTCGGCGGCCGCCACGTACATCGCCCTCAAGCTGGGCCAGGGGATCGAGTCGGCCATCCCCATCTCGATCCTGGCGGTCGGCTTCTCTTCCCTCGCCGTGCGCTTTCTCGCCCGGCGCGCCTCGACGCTCCTCGAGAACGTCAACGTCCTCGCGATCGGCGCCACGTCCGGCATCGTGGCGGGCGGCTCGGTCTTCACCATGCCGGCCATCTACATCCTGGGGCTCGAGGGCCGCTCGTCCTTCTTCCAGATCTTCCTCGTGCCCCTCCTCGGCGCCGTGCTCGGAGTGTTCCTGCTCGCCCCGTTCCGCCGCTACTTCGTTCGGGACCTCCACGGCAAGCTCCCCTACCCCGAGGCGCGTGCCACGACCGAGATCCTGGTGGCCGGGAAGCGCGGGGGCCACAGCGCCCTCGTTCTCACCTGGTCCGCCCTCTTCGCCGCGGTCTTCGACTTCGTCGGTCCCTCGATGAAGGGCTGGGCCGAGAACTTCTCCACCGCAACGGTCTCGGCTCTCTCCGGCTTCACCGGGCGGACGAAGGCCGTCTTCACCATGAACACCTCGGCGGCGGTCTTCGGCCTCGGCTACATCATGGGCCTCGACTACGCCGCCATCATCATGGCCGGCTCGATGGTCTCGTTCTTCGTCCTCGTCCCCCTCTTCGCGTGGTTCGGCCCGCAGGTGGCGGCCGCGATCCCGCCGGGCACCGAGCCCCTCGCGTCTCTGCCGCCGGAGGAGATCTTCTTCCTCTACGTGCGGCCGATCGGCATCGGCGGGATCTTCGCCGCCGGCCTCCTCTCGATCCTCAAGATGTCGCCGGTCATCCTCCAGGCCACGCGGCAGGCCCTCGGCGAGGTGGCCCGCCTCGCCCGCGGGCGCGCCGCGGCCGTCGACGGCGACCGCACCGACCGCGGGCTGCCGATGTCGGTGGTCCTCCTCGGCATCGCCACGACGGGTCTCGCGGTCTTCCTCTACTTCCGCCTCTCCGTCCTCGCCGGGGAGCCCTCCGCCACGTCCCTCGCCCTGGCCTCGACCGGCCTCGCCCTCGTGATCGCCTTCCTGTTCGCCGCCGTCTCGGCCTGGGCGATCGCGATGATCTCGATCACCCCGATCTCCGGCATGACCCTCACCACCCTGATCGTGACCGCGGTCGCCCTCTCCGCCCTCGGCCTCCGCGGCGAGAGCGGCATGCTCCAGGTGCTCCTGATCGGCGGCGTCGTCTGCACGGCGCTCTCGATGTCCGGATCCCTCGTCACCCAGTACAAGATCGCGTACTGGCTCGGCGCCACTCCCCGCCGCATCGAGCTCGCGAACCTCGCCGGGGCCGTCCTCGCCTCCCTCGCCACCACCGCCGTCATCCTGCTGATGGCCCGCGTCCACGGCTTCGCGCCCTCGGCCGCCCACCCGAGCCCCCTGCCCGCGCCGCAGCCGAACGCCATGGCCGCGGTGCTGCGCGGCGTGATGGGCGACGGCGGAGCGCCGTGGTTCCTGTACGGCATCGGCGGCGTCTTCGCGGTCGCCGCGGAGATGTGCGGGGTGTCGGGCCTGGCCTTCGCCCTCGGCATGTACCTGCCGATGGAGCTGAACTCGCCGCTCGTCCTCGGGGCGGCCGTGGCCTGGCTTCTCCGGCGATCCTCGAAGGACGAGCCCGTCGCCGCGGCGCGACACGAGGAGGGAACCCTGGTGGCGTCGGGGTTCATCGCGGGCGGAGCGCTCGTGGGCGTCCTCGCGGCGCTCCTCCGCTTCGTCGAGGACTCGTCCGGGACCCGGATCGTGCCCGATCTGACACGGGTGCCAGGCCTCGGGCCGTGGATCGCGGCGTGGGGCAACTGGATGGGCCTCGCCGTGTTCCTGGCCATGGGTGTCGGCGTCTACTGGCACTCGCGGAGGCAGGCGTCGTAGAATTTAGGGAAGGTCCCCGTCCCGAGGAGGTCAGGCATGAAGCGTCGCGAGTTCCTGCGCACTGGTGCCGTTGCCGGCGGAGCGGCCGTCCTCGGGGCCCACGCCTTCCCGCGCCATCTCTACGCCGCGGTGAAGGAGAAGACCGCCCAGGACGTCGTGACCCTCGGGAAGACCGGCATCAAGGTGTCCCGGCTCTTCCAGGGTACGGGGACGAACGGCGTCGGCAAGTCCTCGAACCAGACCCGCGGGCTCGGCCTGCAGGGCGTCGCCGACCTCCTCCGCGCCGGCGTCGACCAGGGGGTGACGGTCTGGGACCTCGCCGACCAGTACGGGACGCACCCGCACGCGCACGAGGCGCTGAAGACGGTGGCCCGGGACAAGGTCGTGCTCATGACGAAGACCCACGCCAGCACCGAGAAGGAGATGTGGGCCGACCTCGACCGGTTCCGCAAGGAGATCGGCACCGACACGCTCGACATCGTGCTGCTGCACTGCATGATGTCGGCCGACTGGCCGAAGGAGAAGGCCGGTGCGATGGCCGTCCTCTCGGAGGCGAAGGCGAAGGGCATCATCCGCGCCCACGGCGTTTCCTGCCACGACTTCGGCGCCCTGAAGGCGGCGGCAGCGAGCGACTGGGTGGACGTGGACCTCGCCCGCCTCAACCCGGCGGGGGCCATCATGGACGCCCCGGTCGAGGAGGTCCTCCCCGTGCTCGCCGACATGAAGAGGAAGGGCAAGGGGGTCATCGGGATGAAGATCCTGGCCGCCGGCCGCCTGCGCAACCGCGCGGACGACGCGCTGCAGTACGCGCTCGCCTCGCCCGTGCTCGACTGCTTCACGATCGGCGCCGAGAACCGCCGCGAGCTCGAGGACCTGCTGATCCGGATCCCGAAGGCGAGCGTCCGCGGCTGAAGGCGGGCGGCCGGGGGCCGCTACAGCCGGACCGGGCGGCCCGCGCGCGCGGACTCGAGCAGTGCCACGATCGTGGCTACGTTGCCGCGGCTCTCGGCGAGGCTGACCCGGGGCGGCCGGCCCGTCCTGGCGCAGTCGGCCAGATCCTCGATCTCCAGCAGGTAGCGGTCGTCTCCGCCGACGGCGATCTCCTCC
>JBGPQQ010000033.1:0-13010 GCA_041489115.1 Vicinamibacteria bacterium
CCTGAACGTCTTCGCCGCGGCGGCTTTCGCCGGCGCCGGCACGCCGGCCGCCGACCTCGAGGCGGTATTGCGCGAGGAGGACGCCGCGGCCTTCCACCTCGACGAGGACGGCCTCTCCTGGCGTCACCTGCGTGTCTCGACGGACGAGTTGGCGCGATCGCGCCGCGACTTTGCTTCGTCCTTCGGCTCGTGCTCCTTCGCCGAGCCGGTGGCCGACCTCCGCTCCCTCGGGGTGCTTTTCCCGTGATACCGAAGACCGACGGTACGCACGACGCGTTGCTTCGCAGCTGGGTCGAGTCGGCGAACGATCCCGCCACCGACTTCCCCGTCCAGAACCTGCCCCTCGGCGTCTTCCGCCGTGGCGGCGCGCGGCCGGTGCGAATCGGGTGCGCCGTCGGGGACCAGGTCCTCGACCTCGCCGCCGGCGCGGAGCGAGGGCTCCTGCGCGGGATGCCGTCCGACGTGGAGGACGCCTGCCGCGGGACGAGCCTCAACGCGCTCATGGCCCTCGAGCCGCAGGTCCGCGGCACGCTGCGCCACCGCCTGAGCCACCTGCTGCGGGCCGAGGGCGGCTTCGTGACCGCTCGCAACGACGCGGCTCAGGTGCTGGTGCGTCAGGCGGACGTCGAGATGCTCCTCCCGGCGAAGGTCGGCGACTACACGGATTTCTACGCGTCGGTCTTCCACGCGACGAACGTCGGGAAGATGCTGCGGCCCGACAACCCGCTGCTGCCGAACTACAAGTGGATGCCGATCGGCTACCACGGCCGCGCCTCGTCGCTCGTCGTGAGCGGGACAGCCGTGAAGCGGCCGAGCGGGCAGACGGAGACGGCCGGCGGCGGGCCGCCCGGCTTCGGCCCGAGCCGGAACCTCGACTACGAGCTCGAGGTCGGCGCGTTCCTGGGCCCGGGCAACGCGCTTGGGGAGCCGGTCCCGCTCGCGGAGGCCGAGGGCCGGATCTTCGGCCTCTGCCTCGTGAACGACTGGTCGGCCCGCGACCTGCAGAAGTGGGAGTACCAGCCGCTCGGCCCCTTCCTGGCCAAGAACTTCGCCACGTCGGTGAGCCCGTGGGTGGTGACACTCGAGGCGCTCGCCCCCTACCGCGTGCCCGCCTTCGCGCGCCCCGAGGGTGACCCGCGGCCGCTCCCGTATCTCGCCCACGAGGAGAACGAGGCGCAGGGCGGGATCGACCTGCGGCTCGAGGTGCTCCTCTCCACGAGGGCGATGCGCGAGCGGGGGCTGCCGTCGTTCACGGTGAGCCGCAGCAACCTCCGCGACCTCTACTGGACCCTCGCGCAGATGGTGGCGCACCACACCTCGAACGGCTGCAACCTCCGGCCCGGCGACCTGATCGCGAGCGGGACCGTGTCGGGAGAGGGCGAGGAGGCGCGGGGCTGCCTCCTGGAGCGGACGTGGCGCGGGACAAAGCCCCTCGCGCTCCCCTCGGGCGAGGAGCGGCGCTTCCTGGAGGACGGCGACGAGGTGATCCTGCGCGGCCACTGCGAGCGCGAGGGCTTCGCGCGAATCGGCTTCGGCGAGTGCCGCGGGGTGGTCGGGTAGAGCGTCGCGGACGGCGGATCGGGGGAGGCGGGCATGGCGAAGGCGGAGTCTCTCGGCATCCGGCGACTCGAGTCCGTCCACTATTACGTCCACGATCTCGAGCGCAGCCGGCGCTTCTACACCGAGGTCATGGACTTCGCCGAGATCGGCGGCAGCTCCGAGGAGCTGACGAAGGCGGGCCGCCAGAAGTCGCTCGCCTTTCTCGCCGGCAACTGCGTGGTCGTCTGCATCGAGCCCCGGGGCGAGGGCGGGCGCGCCTGGCGCTGGCTGCGGAAGCACCCGGACGGCGTCGGCACGCTCAACTTCGAGGTGGAGGACGTCGAGAGGACGTTCCGTCTCCTCGAGGGGCGGGGCGGGACGCCGATCGACGACGTCCGACGTTTCAAAGACGAACGCGGCAACGAGATCGCCTTCTTCTCGATCACGACGCCCTTCGGCGACACGACGTTCCGCTTCGTCGAGCGGCACGGCTACCGACCGCTCTACCCCGGCTTCGAGGCCCACGCGACGCCGCGGGGCGGGCAGAACCGCCTCGGCTTCGTGGGCTTCGACCACACCACCTCGAACTTCCCCACCCTCGGCCACGTCGCCCTCTGGCTCGAGCACGTGATGGGTTTCGAGCGCTTCTGGGAGATCAAGTTCCACACGACCGACGTCGACCCCGGCCACCAGCACGGCTCGGGGCTCCGCTCGCTCGTCTATCGGGACCCGGTCTCGGGCGTGAAGTTCGCGAACAACGAGCCCTGGCGCCCCAACTTCCGCGGCTCGCAGATCAACGTCTTCAACGAGGAGCTGCGGGGGCCGGGCGTCCAGCACCTCGCGATCACGGTGAAGGACATCATCGCCTGCGTGAGGCTCCTCCGCGAGCGTGGGCTCGAGTTCATGCCGACGCCAGGCACCTACTACGACGCGCTCCCCGCGCGCCTGAAGAAGCTCGGCATCGGCTCGATCGACGAGGACCTCGCGGTGCTGCGCGACCTCGAGATCCTGGTGGACGGGGACGCGCCCGGGAAGTACCTGCTGCAGATCTTCGTGAAGGAGTCCTCGGGGATGTACCACGACCCCGGCGCGGGCCCCTTCTTCTTCGAGATCATCCAGCGGAAGGGGGACGAGGGCTTCGGGGCCGGGAACTTCCGGGCGCTCTTCGAGTCGATCGAGCGCGCCCAGCAGGCGCCCATCGGTTAACGCCCGGTCTCTCTTCCGCGTCTTTCCGGAGGAGGAGGGGTGAGCTCTCCGCGGGGAGGACGGTTGGCCTCGGAGTACAGCCCGGCGATGGACGACCTGGCGGGCGTGAGCCCGGAGCCGGCCCCGTCTCTCGAGGCGCGGCTCGTGGCCGCCGCCCGGGACGGGGACCGGGCGGCGTTTGGCCGGCTGTACGACCTCTTCGCGCCGATGGTGCACGGCCTCCTCCTCGCGCGGGTGCCGCGCGCGGACGTGGACGACCTCGTCCAGGACGCGTTCCTGCAGGCGATGCGGCGCCTGGGCTCGCTGCGGAGCGCCGAGGCGTTCGGCCCCTGGCTGGCGGCCATCGCGAGAAACCGCGCGCGCGACCACTGGCGTCGGGGCGAGGACACGGTCGACCTGCCGGACGAGATTCCGGGGGCGCCGCACCCCGAGGGCGAGGCGATGACGGTGCTCGCGGCGATCCGGCGGCTGCCGGAGGCGTACCGCGAGACGCTGGTGCTTCGGCTCGTGGAAGGAATGACGGGCCCCGAGATTGCCGAGCGCACGGGGCTCACGCCCGGGTCCGTCCGGGTGAACCTGCACCGCGGCATGCAGATGCTGCGCGAGGCGCTCGGCAGGAGCGACAGGCCGTGAGCGGCGACTACTTGTGGGACGGCTCGGGCCAGCCCGATCCGGAGATCCAGCGGCTCGAGGCGACGCTGCGCCCGCTGCGCGGGGCGCGGCCGGCGCCGGAGCTCCGCCCGCGGCGGCCTCGGCCGGCCTTCTCTTCCGGGGGCTGGCGCGCCCTGGCCGCAGCCGCCGCCGTGGTCCTCGCCCTGGCCGCAGTGATCGCGGGGGACCGCCGCCCCGAGCCGCCCGCGGGCTGGCCGGTCGCCTGGCTCGAGGGCGCGTCGTGGCCGCAGGCTCGCGTGGTGCGGGAGGCCCGCCTCGCCGTCGGCGAGTGGATCGACACCCGCGAAGGCCGCGCGCGGCTCTCGGTCGGCGAGATCGGCGAGGTGCAGCTGGAGCCGGCCACGCGGGTCGGCCTCGTGGACGCCGGCGACCGGTCGCACCGCCTGTCGCTCGCGCACGGCGTGATGCACGCGACGATCTGGGCGCCGCCGGGGCAGTTCCTGGTGGACACGCCGTCGGCCGTCGCCGTGGACCTCGGCTGCCGCTACACGCTCGAGGTGGCCGACGACGGCTCCGGACTCCTGCGCGTCGAGGCGGGCTGGGTGGGCTTCGAGAGCCGCGGGCTGCAGTCGCTCGTCCCCGCCGGCGCCGCCTGCGCCACGCGGCGCGGCGTCGGCCCGGGCACCCCGTACTACGAGACCGCGCCCGTGGCGCTGCGCCAGGCGCTCGCCGTGATCGACTTCGGCTCCGACCCGGGCGCAAGGCGCGCCGCCCTCGACGCCGCCCGCGCCGCCGCCCGCGAGCGCGACGCCCTCTCGCTCTGGCACCTCCTCTCGCGCCTCGAAGGCCCGGAGCGGGGACGCGTGCACGACCGTCTCGCCGTGCTGGTGCCCCCGCCCGTCGAGGTCACGCGCGAGGGCATCCTGCGCGGCGACCGGGCCATGCTCGACCTGTGGTGGGACGAGCTGGGCCTCGGCTCGGCCGGCTTCTGGCGGGACTGGACGGCCCGGTGGAGCGACCCGAAGAGCGGCGGATCCGAAGCCGGGCGACACGCCCGCTAACGCGGAGCAGCGAAGAGGCGTCTCCCTCCACGAACCCGTTCCCTGGAGGTTGACGATGCACAGCCGACTCGGCCGCACCCTCGTCGTGTCCCTGCTGGCCCTTCTCCCCGCCGCCGCGCAGGCGGGCCCGCCGCTCATCTGCTTCCCCATGGCGATCGGCGAGGCCCGCTCCCTCGCCTGGGGCTCCGGGAGCGGCTGGAACGCGCCGCGCCCCGAGTACGACCGCGCGCGGCTCGCCGAGGACACGCTCGCCCTCCTCGGCCCGCAGGCCCCCGTCCTCGTCCGCATGGAGACGCTGCGGCGCGCGGCGATCTACGCGTCCAGTGACGCCGCCGCCGCGAACCGGCTCTTCGACGCGCTGCGCGGCCGGGCCGGGCACGCGAGCGGCGGGAAGGCCGAGCCGCTCGCGCAGTTCGACCTCGGCTACGCGGTCGAGGCCTACCGCCAGACCCGGCATGGGCTCGACCGCCTGCTCTCCGTCGACCCGCCGGAGGACGGCTACGCGCTCGTGCGCCAGGCGCTGGCCGCCCGCGGCTCCGACCCCGCGATGGAATACGCGGCGGCGCTCATCACCTGCGACCGTGCCCGGCGCGGCCTCTCCGACAGGCACCTGCAGGTGGCGCTCGCCGGCGCGCGCGAAGGCTCGGACCTCGCCCGCACCCTCGCCGCGCACCAGCCGCTCTGGGGCGACCGCATCCAGGGCTTCCGGCCCGCCGCGGCGCGCTGACCCCAGGCCGGCCGGCGGATCGCGACTCGGCCGCTCTACCAGCTCGGGTGAACCAGGGCGCGCAGCCGCTCGTCGTAGACGGCCTTCACCGCCGCCATCGTGGCCGGAGGCAGCGGCGGGAGGTCGGCCGCGGCGGCGTTGTCGCGGGCCTGCGCGGGCGTCTTCGCCCCCGGGATTGCGCAGCTCACCGCCTCGAACATCAGCGTCCACCGGAGCGCGAGCTGGCTCATCGTCGCGCCCGCGGGCACGAAGGGGCGCAGGCGCTCGACGGCCTCGAGCCCGACGTCGTACGGCACCCCCGAGAACGTCTCGCCCTTGTCGAACGCCTCGCCGTCGCGGTTGAAGCTGCGGTGGTCGTCTCTCGCGAAAGCCGAGGCCTTCGTCAGCTTGCCGGTCAGCATCCCGCTCGCGAGCGGCACGCGGGCCAGGATCCCCACGTGCCGGCGCAACGCCTGCGCGAAGAGCTCCTCGGCGGGCTTCAGGCGGAACATGTTGAAGATGATCTGCACGGTCTGGACGTGGGGGTGGCGGAGCGCGCGGTGCGCCTCGTCCACGGTCTCGACGCTGACGCCGTAGTAGCGGATCTTCCCCGCCTTCGCCAGGTCGTCGAGGATCGCGAAGACCTCCGGCCCGTCGTACACCGCCGGGTGCGGGCAGTGGAGCTGCAGCAGGTCCACCGCGTCCATCTCGAGGTTCCTCAGGCTGCGATCCACCCAGGCGTTCAGGTTCTCGCGGCGGTAGCCCTCGGGCGTCTGCTTCGGCAGGCGGCGGCCGGCCTTCGTCGCGACGAAGATCGTCTCGCCCCTTCGCTCGCGCCGCAGCCGTGCCACCAGGCGCTCGCTGCGACCGTCGCCGTAGACGTCGGCGGTGTCGACGAAGTTCGCGCCGGCGTCGACCGCGGCGTGGAGCGCGCGCATCGACTCCTCGTCGTCCACCGGGCCCCAGGTGCCACCGATCGCCCAGGCCCCGAAGCTGATCGCCGACACCTTCATGTCCGTCCGCCCGAGCTGGCGGTATTCCATGGCGTCTCGCCTCCGCGGAGCCGGGGCCCCGACGCGGCCGATTCTAGCGACGAACGGGCGACGCCGGGGCCCGCCGGTACCACGGCAGCCGGTCGAGCGGGGCGTTCACCTCGACCGACGTCGGGCCAAGGACGACGCTGCCGTCGTCCCCCTGCCACCGCCCGGGCGGGACCACGAGGCGGCGTTTCCGCGCCCCCTTCTCCACCACCGGGGCAACCAGGATGTCGGGGCCCAGCAGGAACTCGTCGCCGACGTCCACGTAGCCCTGGTGGGGGTACGCGTACTCCAGGGACCGGACGATGGGCTCTCCGGTCTTCGCCGACTCCCGGGCGAGGGCCAGGATCTCCCCGCCCCTCTCGGCGTGCAGCGCCGCCATGCGCCGGCAGATCGCGAGGTTGTCCGGGCCCAGGACTCTCCACGGGGCCACGGAGAACTGCATCATGGGCATCAGCGCGTGGACCTGCGCCGCGCGGACGATCAGCTCCTGGTCGATCGCCTCCAGGTTCCGGAAGGACAGGTACTCCCCTCCCCCGATCATGTCGGGACAGGCGAACGGGTATCCCATGAGCCCCTGGTTCACGATGCCAGGGACGAGCTTCCGCAGGTCCTCCCAGCTGTGCTCCTTGTCCCGCAGGCGCTGCGCGAGCGGCTGCCCGCCCATCTTCCAGCACGCGCGGTACTCGTTGAGCGGGTAGCGGAGTCCCAGCCGGGCGAAGGCCTCCGTGTGGCGGTTCGGGGTGGCGGCGGGGTCGAAGGCAACGGCCCCGGTCAGCATCGCCCCGGCGCTGAAGTGCTCGGCGTCGCCGCCGTCGAGCTTGAAGCCGTCGACGCCGTACGCCGCGGCGAGGCGGTCGAGCTGGGCCACGAGCCAGTCCCGCCCGCGGGGATTCGTGAGGTCGGTGACCGCGCTGAAGCCGTCCCACCAGTGCATGAGGGCCGGCTGGCGCGGGTTCTCCTTGCTGCGCAGCCAGACGACTTTCGACTCGTCGTGGAGAAGCTCCGTGAAGTGCTTCCCATCGGGCTGGATGTAGGGGCACACCCACACCATGACCTTGAAGCCCATCCGGTGGAGCTCCTCCATCATCGCCTTCGGGTCGGGGAAGCGGCCGCGGTGGAAGTCCCAGATGCCGTAGCCCTCGGCCCAGCCCTCGTCGATCATCAGGACCGCCGGCGGAAAGCCCCTCGCGACGATGCCCCGGGCGTAGGCGAGGACGTCCCGCTGGTTCTGGTCGTAGGTCAGCTCGATCCAGGTGTTGAACTGGGGTTGCGTGAAGAGCATCGGGTCCGGGATCTTCCCCGACGGGGGAAAGAAGCTCCGGCCGGCGTGGAGGGCCGCCTCCCGCAGCGTCGTACCGTACCGCCCGGACTGGACCGGGCCGAGGTCCGAGATGACACGGATCTTCCCGTCGCGGAACGCGAGCCGGAACGGCTCCTCGGACCAGACGTAGCGGCCTGCCGTCGACAGCAGTAGCGGCTGCACCTGGTTGCCCGCGGTGTTGCCGAGGAGGTCGATCTCGAAGGGGGCGCTGGAGCGGTCGAGGGGCATCCGGTGCGACTCGCTGACGACGCCCACCCACCACTTCTCGTCATCGCCGACGGCGATCTCGAGCGACTGGCTCCCTTCCGCGGTCGCGCCGCGGGCGGGGGGCCGGGCCATCCCGGCGGCGAGGAGCGCGAGCGCGAGGGCGGCGTGGCGGCGCACGGTCGGCCTCACTCGTAACGGCACGAAGCCGGATCGGGCTTCTCGTAGTACGACTTGTAGTTGAGGGCCTTCTTGTCCGTGCAGCCGACCAGGTTCAGCAGCTCCACCTTGCGGAACTCGAGCGGGTGGCTCTCGGCCTGGAGCGAGATCGAACCGCCGGTGAGCAGCTGACCGTCCTTCTTCACCGCCGGGTCGTGGTTCGCGACGTTGCCCCCGCCGATCTGCGGCTTCTCGTACGAGAGCACGGTTTCGCCGTTCACCTTGTGGGTGATCACGCCGCCGCCGTGAACCTCGACCTCGACGCGAACCCATTGGTCCCCGTCGAAGGTCTTCGAGGTCGAGTTGACGCAGTGCTGCGTCTCCAGCTTCCCGCTCATCACCACGTTCGTCCCCGGCGTGCAGAGGTTCGCGGTCGAGCGGGGCGTGCCGTCGCCCCGTCCGCCGAGGAGCTGTACCTCGATCGAGATCGGGAAGTCCTGGTCCTTCTTCATCGTCTCGACCGGCTGGCCGTGGATCATGATCCCGCTGTTGCGGAAGCCCCAGTCCGGGCCGCCCTTCGTCTGCTCGCCCGTGAAGCGGTACTCGACCGCGATCACGTAGTGCGAGAAGGGCGTCCGGTAGAAGAGGTGGCCGAAGCGGTTCCCGAACGTGTCGTACCTGTCGTAAGCGACCTTCAGGACGCCGTTCTCGACCCGGAAGGTGTTGCCGAAATTGTCCCCGGCCTCGTAGCCAGTGATCTTCGGCACCCACCCGTCGAGGTCCTTTCCGTTGAAGAGGGGGATCCAGTCCTTCTTTTCCGCGTCCCCGGCGGAGGCGAGGGCGGGGGCAAGGAGCGCCGACAGCAGCAGGACGAGAGCTTGTCGTTTCATGGGCGCAAGCCTACCGCATGTCCAGCGTGTCTACGTCGCGGTGACCGACGCCGACGCGACGGCGGCCCGCGCGACGGCGCTCGGGTCCCGAAGGAACCGCGGAGTCGAGTCGACCCGGAGGCAGTGGACTCGCCGCGTGACGCACACTGCCGCCGTCCTCTGGCTCTCTGCGGCCACGGCGGGCGCCGCGCCCGCTGCGCTCGCAGAGCCGATCGATCGCCACGCCCTGGTCAGTCGCCACGATCCGGTCCTGCGCAGCTTCGACACGCAGTCACCGCTGTCGGTCGGAAACGGGGAGCTCGCCTTCACCGCCGACGCGACCGGCCTGCAGACCTTCGCCGAGGCCTACGACGAAACCATCCCCCTCGGCACCCTCTCGCAGTGGGGCTGGCACAGCGGGCCCAACCCGGAGGGCTGGGCGATTCGATCGCTTCCGCTTCACCGAGTTCGAGGCGAATGGGCGCAACCTGGGCTACGCGGACATCCCGGGCGACCACCGGACCCCCGAGATCGAGTGGCTGCGTGCCAACCCGCACCGCCTCCACCTCGGGCGCATCGGCTTTCGGCTGACCCGCGCCGCCGTTGGCGGCGGCTCGCCCCCGCGCGCGGCGCGGCGCACGGCCACTGCCGCACGTCGCGCTCGGATGCTGCGCCCGCGTCAAGCGGATTACCTGTAGAGGCGTGGCAGACGGCGAGCCCGACACCCAGCTTCGGGCGCCGGGCTCGCACACGAGCGAAAGACCGCGCCTTACTTCGGCGGCGGCGGAACGAGACAGGTCACCGAACCGACGTTGCCCGAGCCATCGGTGGAGGTGATCACGGCATCGCCGGGGCCGACCAGGAAGTGCTTGATCGCCGCGGGGCCCATGGTGCCGACGAAGCGCACGCCGGACCGGCCGGGCGTCTGCGTGATCTTGATGGTCTCACCGTTCAGCAGCGTGACTCCGCCGAGCGTCAGGCTGAGCGAGGTCGAGCAGACGTCACCGGCCACCACCCGGTAGAAGCCATCCTCGTTGGTGTTGCTGGCGGCGGGGATGTGGCTGCCGCTCGGGTTGACGCTCGGCACGCACGACAGCGTCGGCGCCGTCGTGTCGACCACGGCCACGATGGAGTTGCACTGGTTGGCGTTGCCGGAGCCGTCGCTGACGGAGCAGGTCACGGTCGTGGAGCCGATCGGGAACGTGCCCGAAGGCGGAACGCAGATGGGCGAACCGGCCAGGCTGCAGTTGTCCGTCGCCTTCGCACCCACCGTGGCCGATGCGCCCCCGGGGCTGGTGCACTCGATCACCTGGTTCGGCGAGCAGGCGATGGCCGGCAGCTCCAGATCCACCACCGCCACGGTGGCGGAGCACACGCCCGACTTGCCGATGTTGTCGGTGACGGTCAGCGTCACGCCGGTGTCACCCAGTGAATACGGTCCGGGCGGCTGCTGGTCGAGGGTGATGGTGTCGCCGAAGAGCGGCGTGTCGGGATCGAAAGAGCCGTCGTCCACAGAGGCGTTCGCGGTGGTGCAGAGGCCGGGGTCGGTCGGGACCGTCACGTCCTGGCAGAGCGCCACCGGCGGGCGGTCCTCCATCTGGCACAACCCGAATACCGAGAGCGCGCCGGTTCCGGTGCTGAACGAAACCTCTTGCGCGCCGCTCTGGATGTTGAATCGGTACACGTTGTCGGTGGCGGTGTTCGCCGACCAGAACGAGGTGCCGTTCGGATCCAGGGTCAGAGCGAACCAGGAGTCCTCGCCGGCGGCGGCGTAGGTCTGCACGACGTTCCCGGCCGCGTCCAGTCGCTTGATGTTCGAGGTGTCGGCGACCAGCAGTCCGCCGCTGCCGTCGCCGGGGGGCAGCAGGCGCACGGCGAACGCTGTGCCGCCGCCCGGAAGGATGGTGAAGTCGGCGAGCTGGGCGCTGTTGGCGACGTCGAATCGGAGGACGCGCCGGCCTTCGGAGGTATAGAAGAGCGTGTTCTGGTCGATGGTCAGGTCCATCCAGTCCGTGCCGCGGACGTCGATCGCAGCGGCGAACGTGGTCACCAGGGTGCCTCCGCCGTCGTACTCGTGAATCAGGTCGTTGCCGTCCGGATGGCCGACGTAGAAGTGGCCGTCGGTCTTGAAGAGGATGGACTCGCTGTGGCCGCCGGGCGACGTCAACGCGGTATCGACGACCTGCGCCACGCCATGAGGGTGGCCGAAGTCGAACGCCACCACCTTGGTCGCATCGAAGTACGTCCCGTAGAACCGGGTGAACTCGTTGTTGAACGCGCACCCGGTGGTGAAGCCCCCGAACGGCCCGGTGATTGCCTCTTTCAGCAGGCCGTTGGCGTCGCGCACCTGGTAGGAGCCGCCACCAACGCCGATGAACAGGTCCCCCCGGGTCCAGTCGGAAGCGCTGGCGGAGCCGGACACGCCGAGCCAGGTGACGCCAACGAGGAGCAAAGACACCATCGCCGCCCACGAGAAACGCACTTTCTGCGCCATCTGTAAACCCTCACTTTTCGAGCCCGGAGCGGCAAGCGGATCCGGCGGGCAAACCACGGTGAACCTGCCGATGGAGGCCAGATCCATCCGCGGTACGGCTACGGGGCCCCCGCGGAGGCGAGAGGAGTTCCAGGTCCGGATCCGACAGCCCTCGCGCCACCGATCATCGGCGCGAGGTCAGCATCATACGTCCTGGCAAGAGTTGGAGGGAGCTAACGGTCATATTGCAGCCGTATTCGGATCATGTCAACACCTTTTTTCGTATAGGGTGTGCGACATAGATGTGGCTGTGATGGTCGAGTTGCGCACCGCCGACGCCCTTCCCGGGTTCGAAGACGCGCGGCGGGCCGCGCGGGAGCACTGGAACCGCTTCTGGGCGACCGGCGGGGCGATCGACCTCTCGGGGAGCCGCGATCCCCGCTGGCGGGAGCTGGAGCGGCGGATCGTGCTCTCGCAGTACCTCACCGCGATCCAGTGCGCCGGCCGCTACCCGCCGCAGGAGACCGGGCTCACCTTCAACTCCTGGGGAGGCAAGTTCCACCTGGAGATGCACTGGTGGCACGCGGCGCACTTCGCGCTCTGGGGCCGCCCGGAGCTGCTGGAGCGAAGCCTCGGCTACTACCCGGCGATCCTGCCGCGCGCCCGGGAGACCGCGAGGCGCCAGGGCTACTCCGGCGCCCGCTGGCCGAAGATGACCGACCCGAGCGGCGCCGAGTCGCCGTCGAGCATCGGCCCGTTCCTCGTCTGGCAGCAGCCGCACCCGATCTACTACGCCGAGCTCGTCTACCGCGAGCACGCCGACCGCGCCACCCTCGAGCGGTTCGCGGACGTCGTGCGCGAGACGGCCGAGTTCATGGCGTCCTTCGCGTCGTGGGACGAGGCCGGGCAGCGCTACGTGCTGGGGCCGCCCCTCCAGGGCGCGCAGGAGATCTTCCCGAAGGATCGCACCGTCGACACCGCGTTCGAGCTCGCCTACTGGCGCTGGGGTCTCGAGGCGGCCCAGCGCTGGCGCGAGCGCCTCGGCGTCGCCCGCGAGCCCCGCTGGCAGCGGGTCCTCGATCACCTCGCGGCCCTCCCGGTCCGCGACGGGAAGTACCTCTTCGCGGAGACGGCGCCCGAGAGCTTCACCGACCCCCGCTGGGCCCGCGACCACCCCTCGGTGACGGGGGCCCTCGGCGTCCTGCCCGGGTCCGGGGTCGACCCGGAGACGATGCGCCGGACGCTGCACTGGGTCTTCGAGAACTGGAGCTGGCCGGACACCTGGGGCTGGGACTACCCGATGCTGGCCATGTGCGCCGCGCGCCTGGGCGAGCCCGAGCGCGCGATCGACGCGCTGCTCCTCGACGCCCCGAAGAACGCCTACCGGCCGAACGGCCACAACCACCAGCGCCCCGGTCTGACGATCTATCTCCCCGGCAACGGCGGACTGCTCGCAGCCGTGGCGATGATGGCCGCCGGCTGGGACGGCGCGCCCGGCGGTCACGCGCCGGGCTTCCCGGCCGACGGGAGCTGGCAGGTGCGATGGGAGGGCCTGCGGCGGATGCCCTGAGGAAGCGCGAGGTCGCGCTCGGAGACGAGCGTGAAGCGGACCCTTCGCTGCTCGCCGGCTTTCAACCCCACCCGCTCGAAGCCACGGAGCTCCCGGATCGGGACAGTGCGGCTCGGAGCAGCCCAGGAGGGCCCGGGTCGCGGAGCGACTGACTTCGTTCGCTCGCGGGCCGGGATGCCGTCTTCCAAGGTGAGGGCGAGCGTGCAGAATCGCCCCGAGGGAGGCGAGCGATGAGACGCTACGTGGCGGC
>JBGPQQ010000034.1:0-13009 GCA_041489115.1 Vicinamibacteria bacterium
GCCAACGGCAACGGGCTGCGAGCGGAGGGGGATCCACTCCCCCGAAGCGAGCGGAGGGCCTGGCCCTGGCTCTTCAGCCAGGACAAGGGGGTGCGGCGCCCTGGCCCTTCGGCCAGGGCGAGCAGCACCCCCCAGAACAGAGTCGATGCGCTAGACTTTCCCCATGAGACCATCGCGCCCCCTCGCCCCGCTCCTGCTCGCCCTCGCCCTCGCCGTCGCGGCCGCGGCCCTTCCCGCCCAGGAGGAGGCGTTGACGGCCGGCACCGAGGGTGTCCCCTCCCCGAAGAGGACGAAGCACGTCCAGCCGACCTACCCCCGGGAAGCGCTCGCCCAGGGCATCCGCGGGATCGTGATCCTCGACGTCGTGGTGGACGCCCAGGGAAAGGTCGAGTCCACGAGCATCGTCAGGAGCATTCCCGGGCTGGACGAGGCCGCGATCGCGGCGGCCCGCCAGTGGGAGTACGCGCCCACGAAGGTGGACGGGAAGCCGGTCCGGGTGCGCGTCACCGTCCCCGTCGTCTTCTCCCTCGCGCTCCCGACGCTGTCGCGGCAGGACGGCGTTCCCGAGCTCAGGCAGGGGATCTCTCCGGCCTGGCCGGCCGGCGCCTCGGGCGGCGGGCTCGCCACCGCCGAGCTGACCCTCGAGCCGGACGGCCGGGTGGGCGTCGCGCGGATCCTCGAGGGCGGCGCGCCCTGGTCGGACGCGCTGCTGGCGGCGCTGAAGACGTGGCGGTTCGCGCCGCCGCCAGAGGACGAGGTGCTGTCCTTCCGGGTGGGGGCCGAGTTCGTCTCCGGTGGGAGCTCGGACGCCCAGAAGAAGGTGAATCTCCAGGCGGCCGGGCTGCGGCGGTCGGGGTTGCTGGACGAGCTTTCTCCCGCACCGGCGCCAGCGGCGGCGCTCGCGGCTCCCGCTCCCTCCCCGCCCGCTCCTCCGGCGACCGCCTCTCCGCTGACGGCGCCGACGCCACCCGCGCCGACGAGCCCCGTCCAGGCCGACTCTCGTCCCACGACGCCTCTCGCAGGCGCCGAGCTGCCGAGGGCTGCTCCGGCCGCGGGTGCCGCGGCTCCCCCTCCCGTCGAGGTCATCACCGCCCCTCCGCCGCCCATGCCGTCTGAGAATGGCGTCTCGGCGATCCGGGACGTGACGCTGGAGCCGGGCGTTCCCGACCTCACCCGGGGCCGCCGGCCGGTGGCGCCACCTCTCGCCCGTATGAGCGGCAGCACCGGCACCGTGGAGGTCGCCTTCTCGGTCAGCGCCGGGGGGACGACGACACTCCAGAGTGCGACCGGCCCGGACCTCCTGAAGCCCGCGGCGGAGCAGGCCGTGGCCTCGTGGGTGTTCCGTCGCACCCGCGCCGATCGGGCCTACCTGGTCGCGGTGTTCGCGTACGCAGAGGACAAGAGCACGGCCGTCGTGCGGCCCCAGGCGGATCCGCCGCGCCCGTAGGGGTGGCGCGGCGCCGGGGACGCTACTCGGCCTTCTTTCGGGCCGGGGCCTTCTTCGCCGCGGGCTTCTTCTCCTCGGCCTTGGGCTCCGGCTCCTTCTTGTCCGCCGTCTTCTTCGCGGCCTTCCCGTCCTTGCCGGCCGGCTTGTACTCGTAGCCGACGAGCTCGAGGTAGGCCATCTCCGCCCCGTCGCCCTTGCGGGGGCCGAGGCGGAGGATGCGGGTGTAGCCGCCGGGCCGGGTCGCGAAGCGCGCCCCGATCGTGTCGAAGAGCTTCTGCACCACCCCGGGCTCCTGGATGTGGCGCGCGGCGAGGCGGCGGGCGTGGAGGCGGTTCGTCTCGCGCTTGGCGAGGGTGATGAGCCGCTCGGCGAAGGGCCGCAGCTCCTTGGCCTTGGGCAGGGTCGTCCGGATCCGCTCCTTGTCGAAGAGGGCGGTGGCGAGGTTGCGGAGGAGCGCGATCCGGTGGGGCGTGGTGCGCCCCAGCTTCCGATGGGCGACGCGATGTCTCATGGCCTCTTCCTGACGCCCCTCACTTCTGGGTCTGCGGCCAGTCGTCGAGCCTCATGCCGAGGGAGAGCCCCATGGTGGCGAGGATCTCCTTGATCTCGTTGAGCGACTTGCGGCCGAAGTTCTTGGTCTTGAGCATCTCGGACTCGGTCTTCTGCACGAGCTCGCCGATCGTCCGGATGTTCGCGTTCTTGAGGCAGTTGTAGGAGCGGACGGAGAGCTCCATCTCGTCGACGCTCTTGCCGAGCTTCTCGTAGAGCGCGCCCTTCTCCTCGTCGGACACCTCGACCACCGCGCTCTCGGTCTCGTCCTCCTCGTCCTCCTCGACGTTGATGAAGATCTGGAGGTGGTCCTTCATGAGCTTGGCGGCCAGCCCCACCGCGTCGCGCGGGGAGACGGCCCCGTTGGTCCAGGCCTCGAGGGTGAGCTTCTCGTAGTCGGTGGCCTGGCCCACGCGCGCCTGCTCCACGAAGTAGTTCACCTTCTTCACCGGCGAGTGCACGGAGTCGAGGGGAATCCAGCCGATCGAGAGGTCCTCGTCGAAGTTCTTGTCGGCGGAGACGTAACCGCGGCCCGGTTTCACCCGCATCTCCACGGCGAGGGTCGAGCCCGCCCCCAGGGTCGCGATGTAGGCCTCGGGGTCGAGGATCTCGACGTCGGGGTCGGGGGTGATGTGCTTCGCCCTGACCTCGCCCGGCTCCGAGATGCGGAGCGTGAGGGTCTTGGGGTGGTCCACGTGCATCTTGAGGGGCACCCGCTTCAGGTTGAGGATCAGGTCGGTGGTGTCCTCCATCGCGCCCGGGATCGGCGAGAACTCGTGCAGGACGCCCTCGACCCGGACCGCGGTGACCGCCGCTCCCTCGATGCTCGAGAGCAGGACCCGCCGCAGCGCGTTGCCGACGGTGGTGGCGAAGCCCCGCTCGAACGGCTGCGCGTAGAAGCGGCCGTAGTGCTCGGTCGCGGTGTCGCGATCGCCTTCGAGGCGCTTCGGCTTCTGGAAACCCTTCCAAAGCATGTTCTTGAGTCCTCCGCGGCCCGGGGCGCCGTGCACCCGGGGGCCGAAGTTCTTTACTTCGAGTACAGCTCGACGATCAGCTGCTCCTGGATCGGGAAGCTGACGTCGTCGCGCACGGGCAGCGCGAGCACCTTGGCGCCCAGGTTGGCGGAGTCGAGCTGTAGCCAGCGCGGGACGCCCCGGCCCTTGACCGCCTCCACCGAGGCCTGGACGAGGGCGTTCTTCGTCGCGCGCGGGGCGAGCGTGATCACGTCCCCGACCTTCACCTGGTACGACGGGATGTCGATCTTGCGGTCGTTCACGCGGACGTGGCCGTGCCGCACGAGCTGCCGGCCCTGGGCCTGCGAGCCCCCGAAGCCGAGGCGGTAGACCACGTTGCTGAGGCGGCGCTCGAGCTTCTGCAGGAGGAGCTCGCCGGAGACGCCCTTCTCCTGGCTGGCGCGCTCGAAGGTGAGGGCGAACTGCCTCTCGAGCATCCCGTAGAGCCGCTTCACCTTCTGCTTCTCGCGGAGCTGGAGCCCGTAGCCCTGCACTTGTTTCTTGATGCGGGCGCCCTTGCCGTGCTGGCCGGGGGCGTAGTTGCGCTTCTCGATCGCACACTTCTCGGTGAAGCAGCGGTCGCCCTTCAGGAAGAGCTTCATGCCCTCCCGGCGGCAGAGGCGGCAGACGGAACCAGTGTATCGTGCCACGAGATTCGACTCCTTAGACGCGACGCCGCTTCGGGGGGCGGCAGCCGTTGTGGGGGATGGGGGTCACGTCGCGGATGGACTTGATCTCGACCCCCGCGGCCTGGAGGGCCCGGATCGCCGACTCGCGGCCGCTGCCAGGCCCCTTGACCCGGATGTCGATCGAGCGCAGCCCGTGCTCGCGCGCCGACGCGGCGGCGGTGGTCGCCGCCTGCTGGGCGGCGAACGGCGTGCCCTTGCGCGAGCCCTTGAAGCCGAGGGTTCCCGCGCTCGACCACGACACCACGTTGCCCTCGAGATCGGTGATGGTCACGATCGTGTTGTTGAAGGAGGCGTGCACGTGCGCGATGCCGTGCGCGACGTGCTTCTTCTCCTTCTTGCCCTTCTTGGCGCCTACGACCTTCGTGCTCATCTTCCGGCTCCTAGACCTTCTTCGCGCGGATCATGCCCCGCCGCGGTCCCTTGCGGGTGCGGGCGTTCGTGTGGGTGCGCTGGCCCCGCACGGGGAGGTTCCTCCGGTGACGGCCGCCCCGGTAGGAGCCGATCTCCATCAGCCGCTTGATGTTCATGGCGACCTCCTTGCGGACATCGCCCTCCACGCCGCCTTCGGCGTCGAGGATCTTGGCGATGCGGCTCACCTCCTCCTCGGAGAGGTCCTTGACCCGGACGTTCGGCTCGATCCCCGCTCGGGCCAGGATCCGGTTCGAGCGGGTGACGCCGATCCCGTAGATGTAGGTGAGGGCGATCTCGACCCGCTTCTGACGCGGGAGGTCGACGCCTGCGATGCGAGCCATGAGCTACCCCTGCCTCTGCTTGTGCTTCTGGTTTGGGCAGATGATCCGTACCACGCCGTGACGGCGGATCACCTTGCACTTCACGCAGATCTTCTTGACCGACGACCTTACTTTCACTGTGCCATTCCTCTACCGCCGCCTCACGATGCGGCCCCGCCCCGCGTCGAAGGGGGCGATCTCCACCACCACCGCGTCCCCGGGCCGCAGCCTCAGCAGGCTCGACTCGCCCGCCACGTGCGCGGTCACCGCGGCGCGCGTCCCGGTCGCGAGCTCCACCCGGAAGAGGGCGTTCGGCAGCGCCTCGCGCACCGTCGCCTCCACCTCGAGCGTCTCCCGGCCGGCCTCAGGCATGCGCGGCCTCCTGGGCGTACGGGTACGGTTCCGACAGGATCCACGGCCCGAACGCCGTCACCGCCACCGAGAGCTCGAAGTGGGCGGAGAGGCTGCGGTCCCGGGTCACCGCGGTCCAGCCGTCGGCGAGGACCTCGACCTCCGCCCGCCCCGCGTTCACCATGGGCTCGATGGCCAGGCACATGCCCGGGACCAGCCGCTCCCGGCGGCCGTGCGGCCCGTAGTTCGGCACCTGGGGCTCCTCGTGGAGGCTCGTGCCGATCCCGTGGCCCACGAACTCCCGAACCACCGAGTAGCCGTGGCTCTCGGCGTGCGTCTGCACCGCGTGCCCGATGTCGCCCACGCGCTTGCCGGGATGGCACGCGTCGATGCCGGCGAAGAGGGACTCGCGGGTCACCTTCATCAGGCGCGCCGCCTCCTCGCTCGCCCGCCCCACCGCGACGGTGCGGGCCGCGTCGCCGTAGAAGCCGTCCACGATGCAGCCGAGGTCGAGGCCCAAGATGTCGCCCTCGCGGAGCTTCCGCGGCCCGGGGATGCCGTGCACGACCTCCTCGTTGACCGAGATGCAGAGCGTCGCCGGGTAGCCCCGGTAGCCGAGGAACGCGGGGCGCGCCCCCGCCTTCTCGATGTGCTCGCGGGCGATTCGGTCCATCTCCTTCGTGGTGACACCGAGCGCCGCGGCCGCCTCCAGCGCGTCGAGGGCGTCCACCACGATGCGGCAGGCGCGGGCCATGGTCTGGAGCTCACTCCAGCACTTCTGGACGCTCACGCCCGCACCTCCACGGCCGAGAGCAGCTCGCCGAAGACCACGTCCATCGGGCGGTTCCCGTCGATCGGGATCATGCGGGCCCGCGTGCCGTAGTGCTCGATGAGGGGAAAAGTCCGCTGGTCGTACTCCTGGAGCCGCCGCGCCACCACCGGCTCGTGGTCGTCCTCGCGCTGCGCGAGCGCGGTCCCGCAGGCGTCGCAGACCCCCGAGCGCTTCGGGGGGTCGTTCACGAGGTGGAACGTGGCCTGGCAGGACGGGCACCAGCGGCGGCCGGAGAGCCGCAGCATGAGCACGGGGCGGGGCACCTCGAAGTCGAACACCACCCAGGCGTGCGGGTCGCCCCCCGTCATCTCCTCGAGGCCCCAGGCCTGGGGCAGCGTGCGCGGGAAGCCGTCGAAGACCAAGCCGTGGTCGCAGTCCGGCTCGGCGATGCGCTCGCGCACGAGCTCGACCAGCAGGTCGTCGGGCACGAGGTTCCCCTTCTCCATCAGCGGGTGGGCCTTCTGCCCGAGCGGCGTGTTCTTCGCGATCGCGGTCCGGAGCATCTCGCCGGTCCCGATCTTCGGCACCCCCAGGTGCGTGGCGAGCCTCGCCGCCTGCGTGCCCTTCCCGGCCCCCGGGGGGCCGAGGAAGATCACGCGGACGGCGTTGGCGGCGTGGCGGAAGCTAGCGGCGACCACGAATCCTCTTGCCTCCCCGCCCCGTGAAGCCGTCGTAGTGCCGCATGATCAGCTGGGCTTCGACCTGCGCGATGGTGTCCATGGCGACACCCACCACGATGAGCAGCGAGGTCCCGCCGAAGTAGAAGTTGAGGTGCAGCCCTTCGGTGATCCACCCGAGGTTGTTGTTCGAGAGGAACATGTCGAGGGGCGGCCCGATGACGGGGATCGGCGCGACCTTCAAGCCGGTGATGAGGAACTCGGGCAGGATGGCGACGAGGGCGAGGTAGATGGCGCCGCCGAAGGTGATGCGCCCGAGGATGTGGTCGAGGTACTCGGAGGTGCGCTTGCCCGGGCGGATGCCGGGGATGAACCCCCCGTATTTCCGCATGTTCTCCGCCACGTCGTCGGGGTTGAAGACGATCGCGGTGTAGAAGTAGCAGAAGAAGATGATGAAGGCGACGTAAAGGATGTTGTAGAGTGGCATCCCCCAGCGCAGCTGCTCCGAGACGTTCTCCATCCAGGGGATGTTGGCCTGGAAGAAGGAAGCGACGGTCTGCGGGAACGCGATGATCGACGAGGCGAAGATGACCGGGATGACGCCGGCGGTGTTGACGCGGAGCGGCAGGTGGGTGGTCTGCCCGCCGTAGACGCGCCGGCCCACGACGCGCTTGGCGTACTGCACCGGGATGCGGCGCTGGCCCCGCTCGACGAAGACGATCGCCCCCACCACCACGAACATGCCGGCGAGGAGGAGGAGGGCGGCGAGCAGGCTCAGCTCGCCGCGCTGGATCATCTGGAAGGTGTCGATGACGCCGCGGGGGAAGCCCACCACGATCCCGGCGAAGATGATGAGGCTCATCCCGTTGCCGATCCCGCGCTCGGTGATCTGCTCGCCCAGCCACATGATGAAGGCCGTGCCGGTGGTCAGGGTGAGCACGGTCATGAACTTGAAGCTCCAGCCCGGGCTCTCCACGATCTTGAACTGGTTGGAGAGGGTCATCCGCTCGAGGTACACCGCGATGCCGAAGGACTGGATGATCGACAGCAGCACCGTTCCGTAGCGGGTGTACTGGGTGATCTTGCGCCGGCCGAGCTCGCCCTCCTTGGAGAGCTTCTCGAGGAACGGCCAGACCACGGTGAGGAGCTGGAGGATGATCGAGGCCGAGATGTACGGCATGATGCCGAGGGCGAAGATCGTGACTTTCGCGAGGTTGCCCCCGGAGAACATGTCCACGAGGCCGAACCAGTTCCCCCGGTTCTGCTCGAAGAAGTCGATGAGGGACTGGGCGTTGATGCCCGGGGTGGGGACGTGGTTGCCCAGGCGATAGACCGCGAGCAGGCCGAGGGTGAACAGCACCCGCTTGCGCAGGTCGGGGACGTCCCAGATGTTCCTTATGGCCTGCAGCATGCGTCTACCCCTGGATCAGCTCGACCCTGCCGCCGAGCGAGGCGATCCGCTCCTTCGCCTTCTCGCTGAAGCGGTGGGCGTGGACGGTCAGGGACTTGGTGAGATCGCCGTCGGCCAGCACCTTGAGCCCGTCGCGCAGGTGCTTGACGATGCCCTGCTTCACGAGGAGCTCGGGCGTCACGATCGTGCCCGCCTCGAACACCTCGAGGCGCCCGAGGTTCACGTAGGCGTATTCCTTCTTGAAGGGGTAGTTGCTGAAGCCGCGCTTGGGCACCCGCCGGTGGAGCGGCATCTGGCCGCCCTCGAAGCCGGGCTTGCGCGAGAAGCCGCTGCGGCTCTTCTGCCCCTTCTCACCGCGCCCCGCCGTCTTCCCGAGGCCGCTGCCGGGGCCGCGCCCCACGCGCTTGCGGTTGCGGGTACTGCCCTTCGCCGGCTTGAGATTGTGAAGGCCCACTTCTTCTCTCCGCTAGCCCTGATCGACCACCGCTACGAGGTGCGGGATCTTCCGGATCATTCCCCGGACCATCGGCGTGTCCTGCCGCTCCACCACCTGGTGGAGCTTGCGCAGGCCCAGCCCGCGGACGGTCGCCCGCTGGTCTTCCGTGCAGCCGATGACGCTGCCGATCATCTTGATCTTGACGGTCCCGGCGGCCGGCGCCGGCTTCGTGGCCTTGGCCATGATTCGCTCGCCCTCCTACGCCCCGGCCGTCGCCGGAGGCTCCGCCGACGCGGGCGCCTCGGCCGCCGGCGCCGCCACCGCGATCGCGGGTTTCTCCGCCTTCGCCTCGGTCCCGAGGATCTCCTCGACCGTGCGGCCGCGCAGGCGCGCCACCCGCTGCGGCGTCTTCAGGCGGAGCAGGGCGTCGACGGTCGCCTTCACCACGTTGTGCGCGGTGGTGGAGCCGAGGCTCTTGGTCAGTATGTTCTGGATCCCGGCGGCGGTGATCACCGCCCGCACCGCCCCGCCCGCGATGACGCCGGTGCCCTCCGAGGCCGGCTTGAGGAGGACCATGCCGGAGCCGAACCGGCCGGTGACCGTGTGGGGGATGGTGAAGCCCTTCTCGGTCATGGGGACGCGCACCACGTTCTTCTTGGCCGCCTCCACGCCCTTCTTGATGGCGGAGGCGACCTCACGGGCCTTGCCCATGCCGTAGCCCACGTGGCCGGCGCCGTCGCCCACCACCACCAGGGCCGAGAAGGACAGGTTCTTGCCCCCCTTGACGACCTTGGTGACGCGGTTGATGGACACCACCTGGTCCTTCAGCTCGAGGCTGCCCACGTCGATCTTCTCGGCAATGAATCTCATTGGCTCACTCGAATCGCTAGAACGGCGCTAGAACTTCAGCCCGGCTTCGCGGGCGGCGTCGGCCAGGGCCTTGATCCGGCCGTGGTACTGGAACCCCCCGCGGTCGAAGACGACGGCGGCGATGCCCTTCTCCTTCGCGCGGCCGGCGATGAGCGCCCCGACGTCCTTCGCTGCCGCCACGCTGCCCCCGCGCTTCGACTTCGCGCGGAGGTCCTTGTCGAGCGAGGACGCGGCGCACAGCGTCCGGCTGGCGTCGTCGTCGATCACCTGGGCGTAGATGTGCCCCTGGCTGCGGTAGACGGCGAGGCGAGGCCTGGCCGGGGTGCCCCGGATCTTCTTGCGGATGCGGTCGTGGAGCCGCTGCCGGACGTCCTGCCTGGTCTTCGTGCTCATCTCTCGCTACGGCGGGCGTTCCCGCGGGCCCCGGGGGCCCGGCGGCGTCCCCGCCCCTCCTCACTTCGCGCCGGTCGCTCCGGCCTTGCCCGCCTTCTTCTTCAGGACCTCGCCCACGTACCGGATCCCCTTCTGCTTGTAGGGGTCGGGGCGCCGCAGGCGCCGAATCTCCGCCGCCACCTGGCCCACCTTCTGCCGGTCGATCCCGGACACGGTCACCCGGGTCTGCTTCTCGATCGCGATCTTGATCCCCTCCGGGATCGGGAATTCCACCGGGTGCGAGTAGCCGAGGGCGAACACCACCTTGGCCCCCTCCACCGTGGCGCGGTAGCCCACGCCCACGATGTCGAGGTCCCGGGTGAAGCCCTCGGTCACGCCCTTGATCGCGTTCTGCGCGAGGGCCCGCGCCAGCCCGTGGAAGGCGCGTAGCTGCCGCTCGTCGCCCGATCTCTGGCAGGACAGCTCCTGCCCCTCGAGGCCGAACCTGATGCCGGGGGGCACCGGGGTGGTGAGCTTCCCCTTGGGGCCCTGCACCTCGAGCGCCGTCTCGGAGACCGAGACCTTGACGCTCGCGGGCACGACGATGACCTTGCGTCCGACCCGAGACATCGTGGGCTCCTTACCAGACGTTGCAGAGGATCTCGCCGCCCACCCCGGTCTTCGCGGCCTCGCGGCCGGTCATGACTCCCCGGGAGGTGGACAGGATGTTGATGCCGAGGCCCCCGTAGACGCGCGGGATCTCGCCCTTGCCGCAGTAGATGCGGCAGCCGGGGCGGCTCACGCGCTGCAGGTCGGTGATGACCCGCTCCCAGCCCGGCCCGTACTTGAGGAAGACGCGGATCGCGCCCTGCCGGCCGTCGTCGACGAACCGGTAGTTGGCGATGTAACCCTCGTTCTTGAGGATGCGCGCGATCTCGGTCTTCAGCCGGGAAGCCGGCACGTCGATCTTGGGCAGCCTCGCTCGCACCCCGTTCCGGATGCGGGTGATCATGTCCGCGATGGGATCCGTCATGTTCATCGGACTTACCTCTCCGGCTCCTACCAGCTCGCCTTGATCACGCCCGGGATCTCGCCCGCCAGGGCCAGCTTCCGGAAGCAGATCCGGCACATCTCGAACTTGCGCATGTAGGCGCGGGGCCGGCCGCACAGGCGGCACCGGGTGTACGCGCGCACCGCGAACTTCGGCTTGCGCTTCGCCTTGGCGATCATCGACAGCTTGGCCACTCGCCTGCCTCCTACTGGTTCCGGAACGGCATCCCGAGGTACGCGAGGAGCAGCTTCGACTCCTCGTCCGTCCGGGCCGTGGTCACGAAGGTCACGTTCATCCCGCGCAGCTTGTCGACCTTGGCGTAGTCGATCTCGGGGAAGAGGATCTGGTCCTTGAGGCCCAGGGTGTAGTTCCCCCGGCCGTCGAAGGCGTTCGTGGGCACCCCGCGGAAGTCGCGCACGCGGGGGAGCGCCACGTTGAGCAGGCGGTCGACGAACTCGTACATGCGGTCGCCGCGCAGGGTCACCGTGGCCGCGATGGGCATGCCCTCGCGCAGGCGGAAGGCCGCGATCGACTTCTTGGCGCGGCGGGTGGCCGGGCGCTGGCCGGTGATGCGGCCGAGCTCCTCCATGGCCGCGTCGAGCAGCTTGATGTTCTGGGTCGCCTCGCCCACCCCCATGTTGACCACCACCTTGGTCAGGCGGGGGACCGCCATGACGCTCGGGTAGCCCCGCTCCTTGATGAGGCGCGGCACCACCTGCGTCTGGTAGCTCTCCTTGATCCGGGGAACCGCTTTCGTCGCGCTCACTTGTCCAGCACCTCGCCGCTGCGGCGGCCGATCCTCGCCTTGCGCCCGTCTGGCAGGAGCTTCGACCCGATGCGGGTCCGTTTGTCGTCGTCGGGCGAGACGATCATCACGTTCGACACGTGGATGGGCGCCTCCCGCTCGGCGATGCCTCCCTTGATGTTCTTCTGGGGGTTGGGCCGCGTGTGGCGCTTGATGAAGTTCAGGCCCTGCACGAGCAGCCGCCCCTTCTCGGGGAGGACCACGAGTACCTTGCCGCGCTTTCCCTTGTCGCGGCCGGTGATGACCTCCACGAGGTCGTTCTTCCGGATGCGGATGCGGATCCGGGTCCGCTCGCTCGTCCGCTGCCTCGCCATGGTGTTACAGCACCTCCGGGGCCAGGGACACGATCTTCATGAACTTCTTGTCGCGCAGCTCGCGCGCGACGGGGCCGAAGACCCGGGTGCCCACCGGCTCGCCGTCCTCCTTGATGAGCACGGCCGCGTTCTCGTCGAAGCGGATGTAGCTCCCGTCGCGGCGCCGCTGCTCCTTGCGGCAGCGCACGATCACCGCCTTCACCACCTTCCCCTTGCGGACCGGCTCGGGGGCGTCGGGGGCGGACTCCTTGACGTTCGCGGTGATGGTGTCGCCGAGCCGCGCGTAGCGGCCGGTCGACCCGCCGATGGGCAGGATGCAGGAGATCTTCCGGGCGCCGGAGTTGTCGGCCACCTGAAGGATGGTTCGCATCTGGATCATGTCGCCCTCCGCCTACCCCTGGACCGCGGCCGCTTCGGCGGTGGCGCGCTCGAGGATCTCGGCGACCCGCCAGCGCTTCTGGCGCGAGAGGGGCCGCGTCTCCACGATCCGCACCCGGTCGCCGGCCCGGGCGCCGAGCTCGTCGTGGGCCATGAAGGTCGACGTGCGCCGGATGGTCTTCCGGTAGAACGCGTGGCGGACCAGGCGCTCGACCGCCACCACCACGGTCTTCCGCATCTTCGCGGTGGTGACGACGCCCACGCGCTCCTGGCGCCGCCCCGCCGGCTCCTTCTTGTCCGTCATCGCGACACCTGCTTCTCTCTCAGCACCGTCTTCACCCGCGCGATGTCGCGGCGGGTCTCGCGGAGCTTGATGGCGTTGTCGAGCTGGCCGATGGACTTCTGGACGCGGAGGCGGAAGAGCTGCTCCTGTAGCTCAAGCACCTTCGTCCGGAGCTCCTCGAGCCCCATCTCACGGACCTTGCCGGCCTTCATCACTGACCCTCCGCCCGCGTGACGATGCGGGTGGTGATGGAGAGCTTGTGCGCGGCGAGGCGCAGCGCCTCGCGCGCCTCCGTCTCCGGCACCCCTTCCATCTCGTAGAGGATGCGCCCGGGCTTGACCACCATGACCCAGCCCTCGGGGGCGCCCTTGCCCTTGCCCATTCGGGTTTCCTGGGGCTTCTTGGTGAAGGGCTTGTCCGGGAACATGCGGATCCAGATGCGGCCGTTCCTCTTGATGAACCGGGTGATGGCGATGCGCCCCGCCTCGATCTCGCGCGCGGTCACCCAGCCGCACTCGGTGGCCTTGAGGCCGTAGTCGCCGAAGGCGAGGTGGCCGCCGGTCCAGGCCTTGCCGCTCATGCGCCCGCGCTGCTGCTTGCGGAACTTGACCTTCTTGGGCATCAACATGGCGTCTTACCCCTAGGCGAGCGCCCGCGCGGGCCGCGCGGCGTCGGTCTCGCCTCGGTAGATCCAGGTCTTGACGCCGATCTGGCCGAAGGTGGTGTGGGCCTCGTGGAAGCCGTAGTCGACGTCCGCGCGCAGGGTGTGCAGGGGCAGCTGCCCGTTGAGGTACCACTCGGAGCGGGCGATCTCGGCCCCGTTCAGACGGCCGGAGACGCGGATCTTGATCCCGCGCGCC
>JBGPQQ010000035.1:0-12995 GCA_041489115.1 Vicinamibacteria bacterium
GAAGGACAGGCCGTGAAGGTCCTTCCCCTCGACGGCGGGCTCGTCGAGGTGCGATTCGACCTCCAGGGCGACTCGGTCAACAAGTTCAACGCGCTGACCCTGGGCGAGATGAAGAAGGCGGTCGAGGACCTCCGCTCGCGCAAGGACCTGCGCGGGGTCCTGATCACCAGTGGCAAGGACGTCTTCTTCGTCGGTGCCGACGTCACCGAGTTCCTGGGGCACTTTCGGAAGAGCGAGCAGGAGCTCGCGGCCTGGCTTCTCGAAACCGACGCCGTCTTCTCCGCGATCGAGGACCTCGACGCTCCCTCGGTCGTCGCCATCAACGGTATCGCCCTCGGGGGCGGCTTCGAGCTGTGCCTCGCGGCGAGCTACCGGGCGATGTCGGCGGAGGCGAAGGTCGGCCTCCCGGAGACGAAGCTCGGCATCTTCCCGGGCTGGGGCGGCACCGTGCGGCTCTCCCGCCTCTGCGGAGCCGACACCGCGATCGAGTGGATCGCCGGGGGCGAGCAATGGTCCGCGGCCGACGCGCTCAAAGTCGGCGCCGTGGACGCGGTCGTGGCCCCGGCCGACCTGCGCGACGCGGCTCTCGGCATGCTGAAGGAAGCGGCAGACGGGAAGCTCGACTGGAAGGCCCGCCGCGAGGAGAAGAAGGCGCCGCTGAAGCTCAACGCGATCGAGGCGGGGATGGTCTTCCTCGGCTCGAAGGCGTTCGTGGCCGGCAAGGCCGGCCCGCACTACCCCGCCCCGGTGGCCGCCATCGAGGCGATGGAGAAGGGCGCGGGCAAGACCCGCGACGAGGCGCTCGCGATCGAAGCGGCCGCCTTCGCGAAGGTCGCGAAGACCCCCACCGCCCACGCGCTCGTCAGCGTCTTCCTCGGCGACCAGGCGGTCAAGAAGATCGCCAAGAAGCACTCGAAGGCCGCCCGTCCCGTGAAGCGCGCCGCCGTCCTCGGCGCCGGGATCATGGGCGGGGGGATCTCGTACCAGTCGGCCTCGAAGGGCGTCCCCGTCCTGATGAAGGACGTCGCCCCGAAGGCGCTCGAGGCGGGCCTCGGCGAGGCGGTGAAGCTCCTCGAGAAGCAGGTCGAGCGCGGGAAGCTCACGACCGGCCAGATGGCGAAGATGCTGGCCGGGATCACTCCGACCCTGTCGTACGGCGACTTCGGCGCCGTGGATTTCGTCGTCGAGGCCGTGGTCGAGAACGAGGGCGTCAAGAAGAAGGTCCTGGCCGAGGTCGAGGCCCTCCTGCCGGAGAGCGCGATCCTCACCTCGAACACCTCGACCATCTCGATCACGAGGCTCGCCACCGCCCTGAAGCGGCCCGAGAGTTTCTGCGGGATGCACTTCTTCAACCCGGTGCCCCGCATGCCGCTCGTGGAGGTGATCCGCGGAGAGAAGTCCAGCCCGGAGGCGATCGCCACCGCCGTCGCCTACGCCCAGGCCATGGGCAAGACGCCGATCGTGGTCGGTGACTGCGGCGGCTTCCTCGTCAACCGCGTCCTCTTCCCCTACTTCGCCGGCTTCCAGCAGCTCGTCGCCGACGGAGTGGACTACGAGCGGATCGACAAGGTGATGGAGAAGTGGGGCTGGCCGATGGGCCCCGCGCTCCTCCTCGACGTGGTGGGGATCGACACCGGGGTCCACGCCGACAAGGTGCTGGCCGACGCCTTCCCCGACCGCATGCGCCACGAGGGCAGGAGCGCCATCGAGGAGATGATCGAGGCGGGCCGCCTCGGCCAGAAGAACGGCAAGGGCTTCTACGCCTGGAAGCCCGAGAAGAAGGGCCCGCCCAGCAAGCAGAGCGATCCCGAGGCAAAGGCGATCGCGGCCGGCCTCGCGAAGAGGAAGGCCGAGGTCTCCGACGAGGAGATCGTCGAGCGCACGATGCTGCCGATGCTCCTCGAGTGCTCGCGCTGCCTCGGGGACGGGATCGTCGCCACCCCCGTCGAAGTGGACATAGCACTTCTCTACGGCCTCGGTTTCCCGCCGTTCCGCGGCGGGATCCTCCGCTGGGCCGACTCGATCGGCACGCCGGCCCTCCTGAAGGCCGCCGAGAAGCACCGGGGCCTGGGCGCCCTCTACGCGCCCACGAAGCAGCTCGTCTCTCTGGCCGGGTCCGGCCGGGGCTTCCACGGGGAGTGAGACCATGAAGGAAGTGGTCGTCGTCGACGCCGTCCGGACCCCGATGGGCCGCTCGAAGGGCGGGATGTTCCGAAACGTCCGCTCCGAGAACCTCTCCGCCGAGGTGATTGGCGCGCTATTCCGCCGCAACCCCGAGGTCAACCCCGCGGAGATCGAGGACATCGTCTGGGGCTGCGTGCAGCAGACGCTCGAGCAGGCCTTCAACGTGGCCCGCTTCGCGCAGCTCCTGACACCGATCCCCAAGGAGGTGAGCGCGCAGACGGTCAACCGCCTCTGCGGCTCCTCCATGACCGCGCTCCACACCGCGGCCAAGTCGATCATGGCCGGCTACGGCGACGTGTTCGTGGTGGGCGGCGTCGAGCACATGGGCCACGTGCCGATGATGCACGGCATCGACTTCAACCCCGCCAACTCCAAGCGCAACGCCAAGGCGGCGGGCAACATGGGCCTCACCGCCGAGTACCTCGCCCGGATGCACAAGATCGGCCGGCAGGCGCAGGACGATTTCGCCCTGCGCTCGCACCAGCGCGCCCACGCCGCGGCGACGTCGGGAGGTTTCAAGGACGAGATCGTCCCGGTCGAGGGGCACGACGAGAAGGGCGCCTTGAAGCGGTGCGACGCCGACGAGGTGATCCGCCCGGACACGACGCTCGAGGGGCTCTCGGCCCTCAAGCCCGTCTTCGACCCCAAGAACGGGACGATCACCGCCGGGAACGCTTCCGCCGTGTCCGACGGCGCGGCAGGCCTGCTCGTGATGTCGGCGGAAAAGGCGAAGGCCCTGGGCAAGAAACCGATGGCCCGCGTGAAGTCGATGTCCGCGGTGGGCGTCGATCCCTCGATCATGGGCTACGGCCCGGTGCCGGCGGTGAAGAAGGCGCTCGACCGCGTGGGGATGAAGGTCTCCGACGTGGACCTCTTCGAGCTGAACGAGGCCTTTGCCGCGCAGTCGCTGCCCGTGCTGAAGGACCTCGGCCTCCTCGATGCCATGGACCAGAAGGTCAACCTGAACGGCGGCGCGATCGCCCTCGGGCACCCGCTCGGCTGCTCGGGCGCCCGGATCATCACGACGCTGCTTCACCTCATGAAGGCGAAGAACAAGGCGACCGGCGTCGCCACGATGTGCATCGGCTTCGGCCAGGGAGTGGCCACCGTCTTCGAGAGAGCCTAGGATCGACTCCCCCGACACCCGAACCCGCAGCTTCCGGAGCCACCCGGACCCATCCCGCTTCGTGAGCTCACCCTCGACCCCCTCGACGACGAGGGGTGAGAGATCGGGCGGTGCCGGAGGCCCTCCTATGGCTCATGGGGAGCGTCGTGGACCGGCCGGAGAAGTGGACGAGGATGGGTATCAGGTCGGCGCCACCATACCTCTTGACAGCGCATCCGCGCCGACCATAACCTTACGGTCGCCATCCCTCCAATCCGTTCAGTAGGGCCGCCCGAGCAGGGCGGCATCAGTCAAAAGGAGAGGCTTTCTGATGAAACCCACGATTCGTGTGTGCGCCGTTCTGACAGTCGCCTTGGGACTGATGGCCCTCCCGAGCGGGGGCTTCACGGCCCCTGGTGGGCCTGGGAGCGGCGACGGCAAGTCCGAAGCGAACGGTATCTATCTCGTTCAGATGATCGAGGCCCCGGTCGTCGCCTACCAGGGTGGGATCGCGGGGCTCAAGGCGACGAAGCCGGGCAAGGGCCAGAAGATCGATCCCAATGACGCGGCCGTCCTCGACTACGCAGCCTACCTCGACGGACGCCACGACGGCGCGTTGAGCGCCGTCGGCGGCGGGCGCCGGGTGTACGACTACCACTACACCTTCAACGGGTTCGCCGCGGAGCTGACCGAGGCACAGGCCGCCCAGATGGCGGGCGTCCCCGGTGTCCAGGCCGTCAGCCGGGACGAGCTGCAGCAGATGGACACCTCGTCCACGCCGACGTTCCTGGGCCTCGACGCTGCCGGTGGCCTGTGGGAACAGCTCGGAGGCGTCGGCAGCGCCGGTGACGGCATCATCATCGGCGTCGTCGACTCGGGCATCTGGCCGGAGCACCCGAGCTTCTCGGACCGCACGGGCCTCAACGGCAGCGGGAGCCGGGACGGGAAGCTGAGCTACCACCAGATCCCCGGCTGGCACGGCAAGTGCACGCCGGGCGAGCAGTTCAACGCCTCGATGTGCAACCAGAAGCTGATCGGCGCGCAGTGGTTCAACGCCGCCTGGGGCGGAGATGCTGGCGTCGACGCGCTGCGGCCCTGGGAGTTCAACTCGGTGCGCGACTACAACGGCCACGGCACCCACACGTCATCCACCGCGGGTGGTGACAATGGAGTCCCGGCCATGGGTCCGGCCGCTGTCTTCGGCAGGATCAGCGGCATGGCGCCGCACGCGCGTATTGCGATGTACAAGGCCCTGTGGTCCCTGGAAGACGCCTCCCAGGCCAGCGGCTTCACCAGCGACCTCGTGGCCGCCATCGATCAGGCCGTGGCCGACGGCGTGGACGTGATCAACTACTCGATCAGCGGCACGCAGACCAACTTCCTGGAGCCGGTGCAGGTGGCCTTCCTGTACGCCGCCGACGCCGGCGTCTTCGTCGCGGCTTCGGCTGGAAACAGCGGCCCCACGACCAGCACCGTGGCGCACCCCGGTCCGTGGCTCACCACTGTGGCGGCTGGCACGCACAACCGCAATGGCAACGGCTCAGTGACGCTCGGCAACGCCGTCACCTACAGTGGTGCGTCGGTGGCAACGGCGGTCGGCCCGCTGCCGCTGATCGACTCGACTGCGGCGGGCCTATCCGGTGCGGCTTCGACCATGGTCGCGTTGTGCTACGCCGCCGTTGACAACGGTGGAACGCCCGTGTTGGATCCAGCCAAGGTGGCCGGGAAGATCGTGGTCTGCGATCGCGGCGTGACGGCTCGTGTGAACAAGAGCCTCGCCGTGCAAGAAGCGGGTGGCGCGGGCTTGGTCCTGGTGAACACGTCCCCCAGCTCGCTCAACGCTGACTTCCACTTCGTGCCCACCGTCCATCTGGCGGACACCGACCGTGCGGCGGTGAAGGCCTACGCGGCTACGTCAGGTGCCACGGCGACGATCAACCAGGCCACCATCGTCTACAACGTCCCGGCGCCGCTCACCGCTTCCTTCTCGTCACGCGGCCCGCTTCGCGCCGGCAACGGCGACCTGCTCAAGCCCGACGTGATCGCGCCAGGTCAGGACATCCTGGCTGCGGTTGCGCCTCCAGGAAACGCTGGCCGCCTGTTCAATCTCTACAGCGGCACCTCCATGTCCAGCCCGCACGTGGCCGGCTTGGCGGCATTGCTCAAGCAACTGCATCCCGACTGGTCGCCGATGATGATCAAGTCGGCCCTGATGACGACCGGCTACGACGTGCTGGATGGCCCCAACACCAACCCGCTCGTGATCTTCCGGCAGGGCGCGGGGCACGTGAAGCCGAACAGCGCCGCCGATCCCGGCCTGGTGTTCAACGCCGGCTGGAACGACTGGCTCGCCTTCCTGTGCGGCACGTCCACCGGCGTGAACGCGTCCACCTGCAGCGCTCTGGCCGGCATGGGCTACTCACTTGATCCCAGCAACCTGAACGTGGCCTCCATCGCGATCGGCGACATGGCTGGGGTGCAGACGGTCACCCGGAAGGTGACCAACGTCGGCAAGGCGAACGCGACCTACACCGCCTCGTACACCGGCCTGGCTGGCTTCACAGTGGCCATCAGCCCGTCCTCGCTGATGCTGAACCCCGGCGAGACGAAGTCCTTCGACGTGACGTTCACGAGAACGACCGCGGCCCTCAACGCTTACGCTGGCGGCCAACTCACCTGGACGGACGGCACGCACAACGTGCGCATCCCGATGGTCGTACGCCCGGTGGCTCTCGCGGCTCCGGTGCAGGTCTCCGGCAGCTACAACGTGACCTTTGGCTACGACGGCCCCTTCACGGCAACCGCACGGGGCCTGGTGCCGGCGGCGACCTTCGACGGCTCCGTGAACACCAACGCATCAGTCAGCTTCGATGTGGTTGTTCCGGCCGGCACGACCTACGCACGCTTCTCGCTATTCGACGCCAACGTCACGCCCGGTAGCGACCTCGACTTGCGGGTCTACAGAGGTGGCACGCCACCGACGCTCGTGGGTTCGAGCGGTGGTTCCACCTCAGCGGAGGAGGTCAACCTGCTGAACCCGACCGCCGCCACCTACACGGTCTATGTGGACGGCTTTGCCACCGCGAACCCGTCCGCGTTCACCCTGTTCACCTGGGTGCTCGGCAGCACGGCGGCCGGCAACATGACTGTCTCTGCTCCGGCCACGGCGACCCTGGGCGGCACCGGCGCGATCAACCTGAGCTTCAGCGGCCTGACCGCCGGCACGAAGTACCTCGGGTCCGTCGCCTACGGCGGCGCGTCCGGCATGCCCAACCCGACCATCGTCCGCGTGGACCCATAGCAGCATCACGCTGATCGCAAGCAGCATCGGGCTGGCAGGCTGACCTGCCAGCCCGATGCCGTTTTCGACCGCCGGCGCCCGGAGAATGCCCTCCGGGCCTGTCAGTCCTGGTTGGGGATCGGCGTCGTGCGGGCCAGCTCCGCGTACTTCCGCGCCAAGTCGACCTCCCCGAGCCGCTTGAGGAGGAAACGTCCGTAGTTGTAGTCGAGAAAGGCGTCGAAGAAAGGGCCCGCTCCGCGCCCGCGCACGGCCTCCTACTCCTCCGACACGCGGACGACCAGCTTGCCGGTGTTCGAGCCGTCGAAGAGGCGGTTGACTGCGACGGGCGCCTTCTCGAGGCCGTGCACGACGTCGAGGCGGTACTGCAGCCGGCCGGCCAGGTGCCACCGGATGAGGTCGGCCGCCGCCCTCTCGGCCTGGTCCAGGTGGTCGAGGACGATGAAGCCCTCCATGCGCGCCCGCTGGACGAGCAGGTTGCCGAGGTTCTCGGGCCCCGGCACCGGCGCGGTGGCGTTGTACTGCGAGATGAGGCCGCAGACCACGATCCGGGCGCGCAGGTTGATGAGGGAGAGGACGGCGTCGAGGGTAGGCCCGCCGACGTTGTCGAAGTAGACGTCGATCCCCTTCGGGCACTCGCGGCGGAGGCCGGCGAGGACGGGCCGCTTCTTGTAGTTGATCGCAGCGTCGAAGCCCAGCTCCTCGGTGAGCCACCGGCACTTCTCGTCGCTACCGGCGATGCCCACGACACGCATCCTCTGGATCTTCCCGATCTGCCCCACCAGCGACCCGACCGCCCCCGCCGCCGCGGACACGACGAGGGTCTCGCCCTCCTTCGGCTGGCCGACCTGGAGAAGCCCCACCCACGCGGTGAGGCCGATGTGGCCGAGCAGACCGAAGTGCGCCGACAGCGGCAGGGGGATGGGCGGCAGCTTCGTCAGGGCCGACGCCGGAAGCACCGCGTACCGCTGCCAGCCGAGCATCCCCTGCACGACGTCGCCGGGGGCGAGGCCGGGCGCGCGCGACTCCTCGACCCGCCCGAGGGCGATCCCCCGCATCACGCTGTCCAGGGGGACCGCCGGCAGGTAGGTGTCACCCGCGGCCCAGCCCCGGTTCGTAGGGTCGAGGGAGAGGTAGATCGTGCGGACGAGGGCCTGCCCGTCCTCGAGCGCGGGCGTCTCCTCCCCGACCCACCGGAAGTCCGACTCCTTGAAGAGGCCCTGGGGGCGGGCCACGAGGCGCCACTGCTCGTTTCTCGGCATGCGCGGGACCTCCTCCGGCGATTCTATGGGAGGATTCCGGTCATGAGCGACCGGACCCTCGGCCTCCACGTCCGCGCCCGGAGCGGGCCGGGCATCCTCCACCAGCTCTCCGGCGTGATCGCCCGGCACCAGGGTGACATCACCTCCGTCGAGATCGTCGAGCGCACGCCCGAGGAGAGCCGCGTGTACTTCGAGGTCGCGCTGCCCGGCTCGCCGGACGCGCTCGTCGCCGACCTGCGGGGCCTCGAGGCGGTTCTCGCGCTCGACGTCGTCGAGACGTTCCAGCGCGTCTACGGCAAGCGGATCATCATCATGGGGGGCGGGGCCCAGGTCGGCCAGGTGGCGCTCGGCGCGATCTCCGAGGCCGACCGCCACAACATCCGCGGCGAGCACATCTCGGTGGACACGATCCCTCTCGTGGGCGAGAAGGCGCTGGCCGAGGCGGTCCGGGCGGTCGTCCGCCTGCCCCGGGCGAAGGCTCTGGTGCTGGCGGGCTCGCTGATGGGCGGTGAGATCGAGGCCGCCGTCCGCGAGGTGCGCGCCGGGGGCCTGCTGGTCATCAGCCTCAACATGGCGGGAAGCGTCCCCGAGGCGGCCGACCTCGTGGTGACCGACCCCGTGCAGGCCGGGGTCATGGCCGTGATGGCCGTCGCGGAGACGGCGAAGTTCACCGTCGAGCGGCTGAAGCGGCGCGTCTTCTGACCGGCGCGAGCCGACCCCAACCCCTCCCCCGGCTCAGCGGCGGGGCGAGCGCGTGGTGAACCGGACGACGCTGAAGCTCTCCGGGATGTGGGAGTCGTAGACGCCGTGCGGGTTCAGGCTCCAGCCCGGGTTCTCCGGCAGGGGCTCGCCGTGGACGCGCAGGGCCTCGAAGCGCGAGAAGTCGCAGCGCAGCGTCTCGCCCTCCTTCGGGGGAAGCGTCCGGCCGTCGAAGAGGAAGGCCAGGCTCGTCCACGGCAGCGCCATCTCGACCGTCCAGCCGCGGTCGGTGGTGGACGGGTCGTTGATCCGGCCGTCCACTTTCACCGCCGTCTGCAGGCCGGCGAGGTCGAAGTCGAGGAAGGCCCAGCGCCGGCCGCGCGTGTGCTTCCCCCAGCGGCTCGCGTCCTGGAATCCTCCCAGGAGGTCCACGTTCCGGGAGTGGAGGTCGAGCTCGGGCCGGTCGAACCGGCTCCCCCGCCGCAGGGCGTCCTGCCAGACGAAGAAGGCCTCGTAGACCGTGCCGAACCCGTTGATCTCGAGCTCGTAATAGCAGTCGTCGCCCGCCACGAAGAGCTCGACGTCGTTGTCGTTCCAGATGAAGCTGTCGCGCTCGGTGAGGGTCGCCCGGACCTGCGGCTCCTCGAGCCAGTAGCCGACGTAGAAGCGCTCGTCGTCCCACTGGCAGGCGACGCGCGTCTCGTAGAGGGCGGGCTCGCCACTCACCATGTCCACGAGGCGCGGCGAGCGGGGCGCGTCCCGCCAGGCGGGCTTGTCGAGGTTTCCGTCCACGACGATCGGCGCGGCGGCCCGGTAGCAGTCGATCTCGACCAGCCGATCCTCGCTCACCCCGTAGCGAAGGTTCATACCAGCGTGGGCAGCTTCCAGGGCGCCCGGTACGCGCGCGAGACGAGCTTGTTCGCCTCGAGGTCGCCGATCACCTGCTCCTTGGCCGGGTCCCACTTCACGATCCGCCCGGTGCGGTAGGCGATGTTGGCGAGATGGCAGACCGACACCGACTCGTGGCCCACCTCGACGTCGGCGATCGGCTTCTTGCGCGTGCGCATGCACTCGAGGAAGTTCCTGACGTGGAGCTCGTGCCCCTCGGTGCGGGCCTTTCCGGCCAGGGGGACGCCCGCCATCTTGTAGGCGCGCGTCTGGTTCACCGCGTTCGTCTCGGGGAGGACCTGCCAGCCGTTGCGGTCGAGGACGAGGACGCCGTTGTTGCCGTGGAAGGCGGCGCCGTGCTCGCGCGCCTCCGGCCCGCGGCCGACCCCGATCGCGTGCTGCCAGATGATGCTGAAGTCACCGCACTTGAAGAGGACCTGCTGCGTGTCGGGCGTCTCCATGGCGTCGTTCGGGTAGCCGAGCTTGCCGCCGATCGAGATGATCTCGGTCGGCACCTGGACCTTCCCGCCGGGAAGCTGCATGCCCCAGTTCGCGACGTCCAGCATGTGGGCGCCCCAGTCCGTCATGAGCCCGCCCGAGTAGTCCCAGTACCAGCGGAAGCTGAAGTGGAAGCGGTTCTTGTTGAAGGGTCGCTTGGGCGCGGGCCCGAGCCACATGTCGTAGTCGACGCTCGCGGGCGCGGCCTCGTCCGGCAGTACCGGGATCTCGGCCTTCCAGTCGAGGTAGGCCCAGACGGTGACCGTGCGGATCTTCCCGAGCGCGCCCGAGCGGAGGTACGTGATCGCGTCGTCGAAGTGCGGCGTGCTCCGCTGCTGCGTCCCGACCTGGACGACCCGGTCGTACTTCCGGGCGGCCGTCACCATCGCGCGGCCCTCGGCGATCGTCGTGGCGAGCGGCTTCTCGCAGTACACGTCCTTCCCGGCCATGCAGGAGTCGATGGTGACGAGGGCGTGCCAGTGGTCGGGCGTCCCCACCACGACCGCGTCCACGTCGTTCCGCTCGAGGACCTTGCGGTAGTCCCTCGTCACGAGCTCGGGTTTGCGGAAGCCCTCCTCCTCGATCGCCTTCAGCGCGGTGGTGGACTGCGCGTCGTCCACGTCGCAGACGGCCACGCAATCGGCCTGTTTCGTACGCAGGATGGCGAGGAGGTCGTTGCGGCCCATCCCGCCGCACCCGACGAGGGCGAGGCGGATCCTGTCGTTCGCCCCCGCGACCTGGCCGGCCGAGGCGGCCGTCTGGGCCATCGCCGGGCGGGCGGCGAGCCACGCCGTTCCGGCGGCGCTGGCGGTCAGGGTTTTCTTCAGGAAGTCGCGGCGGTCACGGGGCATCGGGAGTCCTCCTTCACGTTCCTCACGAGCGGGCCTTCGGCCCGGGCCAGATCCCGTGGAGGTTAGCCCGAAAGCCCCCGGCCTGTCCCGGTGCGAATGGCCTAGTGGGTTGGACTTCGCGGAGGCGCCCCCAGGAGAAGGCTCAGTCCCAGTTCTTGACCTTCGGCCAGAGCTCCCGGAGCGCGTAGCGTGGCTGCCGGCAGACGAGGACGGGCTTGTTCTCCCAGACGGCGGTCCACGGATGCGACAGCTCCGCGGCCACCTGCACGTCGCCGCACCACTTCTTGAGCCCCTCGGGCCGGTCCCCGAGGACGATGAAGACGTCCTTCGAAGCATCGCCCGGCCCCCAGAGCCAGTAGCTCTGGTGCGTGCCGAGGGCCTTCAAGGGCAGGCCGTACCTCGGCCCGAGGAGGTCGATCGCGCCGGACTCCCCGTAGTTGTTGCCGATGATCGCGACCCGCGCCTGCTCCTCGGGCGGCATCGCGTGGTAGGCGGCGGCCACCGCTGCCACCATCTCGTCCCACCCGAACTGCCACGCGAAGTGGTGGGGCAGGGCCGCGCGCGCGTGGGCCTTCTCGGTGGCGGGAAGCGTCAAGCCGAGGCGCTCCTGGTAGGCGATCAGCCGGTCCGCGGGGAGGACGGGCAGGCTCAGCGGGAGGAAGAGCAGCGCCAGGGCCTGCAGCGCGACGAGGGCCGGCCGCAGCAGCCACCGCCCTCCCTTCGCCGTGAAGCCCTCGAGGCCGACGGCACCCGCGGCGAACAGCGTGGCGAAGGCCGGGGCCAGGTAGTAGTCCTTGCCCCTGGTGATCACGAAGGTCGCGAGCGTGACCAGGAAGGCCCAGCCGAGGGACCGGAAGGGGCGGCCGCGCGCCGAGAAGAGGAGCCAGCCGAGGCCGGCGAGCCAGACGGGCAGGTTGGCCGGGTTCATGTTGAGGATCTGCCGCAGCACGTACTCGACGGGCCCCAGGACGACGTCGCGCCCGCTCGCGCGGATGTTCCGCATCAGCTCGAGGAATGGCCATCCGTGCTGGGCGTTCCAGATCACGTTGGGCAGGACGATCAGGAAGGCGAGCGCCCCCCCGAGCCAGACCCACGGTTTCGTGAAGGCACGGCGTTCCGGGCTCAGCAGCACCCCGGCCACCACGGCGAAGCCGTAGACGGCCATCGAGTACTTGATCTGCAGGCCGAGGCCGGCCAGCGCACCGAAGGCGAGCCAGAGCCTCTGGTCTCCCGTCTTGACGATCCGCACCACGACGTACGCACACCCCGTCCAGAAGAGCGGTTCGAACGCGTTCATCGTGAAGAGGTAGTGCATTACCACGTAGACGAAGGCGAGCGCGCTCGCCACGGCGGAGAGGCCCATCGCGAAGCGCCCGCCGCCCATCTCGCGGGCAAGGAGCCCGGTCAGGAGCACGAGCGCGGCGCCGGCCAGCGCCGAGGGCAGCCGCATGGAGAGGAGCGACGTGCCGAGCGTGTGCCGGACGAGCCAGGCCACGACCGCGACGAGCGGCGGCTGGTCCACGTAGCCCCAGTCGAGGTGCTCGCCGCAGGCCATGAAGTAGAGCTCGTCGCCGAAGTAGCCGTACCGGGAGGCCGTGGCGAGGTGCAGCAGCAGCTTCGCCCCCGCGATCGCCAGCACGACCCCCAGCCCGGTCCCGAGCCACCGTCTGACGTGGTTCATCGCTGCTTTATACGCCGAACGCAGCCACAGGGTTCGGGCGAGTCCTGAACGCCGCCACGAGGTTCGTGCAAGTCCGGCGGGAGTGAACAGCCCCAAGGGCGTCGGTATCATCGAGGCGCCCCGCCTTCAACCGCGTGTCGGCCGTCGTGCGATCCTACGACCCCTGCCTGAGCTGCTCCACCCACGCCCTCGGCATGGTGCCGGTCACGCTGAGCCTCGTCAGCCCGGACGGCGAGCTGCTGGACGAAACGGTGGAGGGCGGCTAGCGACAGGTGCTTGATCCTCCTGCAGGCCGGGCTCATACTGCCACGTCAACTGCGACTTCGGCGCCGAGTGAAGGCTGCTATGCTTCGGCCCGCACGTCGTTTCGACCCCCGCCGTTTCCCTACCCCACGTGTCGCCGTCCGCCGTCCTCACCCCGCTTTGAGGAGGTCATGGGCCATGCCACGAAAACCGCGCGTCTTTCCGGGAGCGATCGCGCTGACTCTCGCGACTCACCGTGCCGAGACTCAGGTTTCTAAGCATTCAC
>JBGPQQ010000036.1:0-12802 GCA_041489115.1 Vicinamibacteria bacterium
GCGAGGCGGCGGCCCTTGGCTGGCCGCCGAAGAACTTCGCCACCTGCACGGCCCGCTCGAAGCGGGCCTGCTCTTCGGGCGAGGCGTTCTGGGGCATCACCGGGAAGAGCACCTCGTCCTTCCAGGCGTCGAGGCCCTCGAAGAGGGTGTAGACGCGCGTGTAGCCCCGGCCCTTGAGCACCATCCAGGCCTGCGCGGCGTGGATGCCGCCGTCGCCGTAGAGGACGATCTTGTCCGTCCGCTCGAGGGCGCCGTCGGCGACGGTCGCGAGCGGGACGTTGTCGGCCGTGGGGATGTGGTACTCGGCGAAGGCCTTCTCGTCACGGAGGTCCACGAGCCGGTAGTCGGTCCGGCCCTCGATGATCCAGGCCGCGAGCTCGGCCGGCGTGACGTGGTCTTCCCGGCGCTCGACGCTCGTCAGGAGCTCCTTGGCGTTGACGGTGACGGTGGGGCCGGGCGCGACGTTCGCGAAGACGGCGAGGGCGCCGAGGGCGAGGGCGAGGACGCCGAGCTTCTGGTTGAAGGACAGCTTCGAGATCCAGCGCATGTCGCTCCTACTCCGTCGCCGGGGCCGCCTTCGCGGCCATCTTCTTCTCGACCCAGGTCGCGCCCATGAAGCCTCCGACCGCCATGAGCACCACGCCGAAGACGAGGATGCCGTACGGGATCCCGAGCACCTGCGGCAGGGTCCTCGTGCCGATGTCGCCCGCCGTGTAGAGCCCCTTCACGAGGGGGAAGGCGAGGGCGAAGCCGAGCGTCCCCGCGCCGAAGCCGAGGACGAAGACGAGCCCGTCGAGCTTGCCCGTGGCGGTCGCGGCGATCGACGTGCCGGGGCAGTAGCCGCCGACCACGAAGCCCACGCCGAGGACGAGCCCGCCTGCGACCTGCGCGACCCAGTAGGTCGGGACGAGGTAGACGAGGCTCAGGTCCAGGAAGCCTGCCCACGACAGGTACGTGACCCCGAGCATGGCGGTGACGATCGCGGTGAACATCACCTTGAAGACCGACAGGTCGTTCAGGTAGAACTGCGAGACGAGCTTCTTCGCGCTGCCGAAGCCGGCCCGCTCCAGGAAGAAGCCGAAGCCGATCCCGATCAGGAAAGCCACGACGAGGCTCGCCTCGTCGCCGAACGCGCCGAGCTTGTAGAAAGGAGCGCTCATCGCCACTGCCTCCGGAAGAGCCAGGCGACCGCGTACGCGCCGCCGAAGATGCAAATCATGGAGGCCCAGCTCCCGAGGTTCAGGAGCGAGCCGCCGGTGAGGGCCTGGCCGCTCGTGCAGCCGCGGGCGAAAGCGGCGCCGATCGCCATCAGGCCGCCGCCCACGAACGCGTAGGCGAAGCGGGCCCCGACCGAGACCCGCGGGCCCTTCTCGACCGCGCCCGCCACGCGGCCCGCCAGCAGGCCCGAGAGGAGCGCTCCCACGAAGACGCCCACCACCTCGAACACGAGCCACGCCTTGAGCGGGTGGGTGTCGCCCTCGAGGTAGGACGCGAGGAACTCGTTGGACCGCGCGTAGCCGGGGGCCACGAGCGAGACGAGCCACGCGATCGTCGAGTTGAAGGCCCCGGAGGCCCCGAGCCCGCGGCCCACCAGCACGAAGGCCGCGAGGAGCACGAGGCCGAGGCCGATCCCGGCCAAGTAGGGGTTCATGTACGGCTGGGCGACGCGGGCCTTCTCGGCCGTGGCCTCGTGGACGACGTCCTGGGTGACGGAAGCCATGCGTCCTCCGTTAGGAGAGCCGCGGCCAGTGGCTGAGTTGGCCGGCGGAGACGATGACGAAGCGGAGCGCGAGGCCGCCCATCATGACGAGGACGGGCGCGATGGGCGTGTGGATGATCCGGTGGGTGACGGCGAGCGACTGGATCACGAGGGGGAGCAGGATGCCCATGAACACCACGCCCACCCAGAAGACCGCGGTGTAGGGCCCGCCGAGCAGGAGGCGCGCCGCCTCGGCGTGCGCCTCGGTCGACGTCAGGAGGCCGATCAGGAGGAGGCCGATCAGCCCCAGCTCGATCGTCAGGAAGAGGTTGTCGAGCCAGGCGAGCTGTGTGCGCTCGTCCGGCTCGGGCGAGGCCCAGTGGGCGAAGGCCGCCGCCGTCGAGAGACCCGAGGCCAGGAAGAGCGGGCCGAGGAGGCCGCTCGACCACAGCGGCCGCGCGCCGAGAGCCGAGAGCAGGACGCCGGTGTAGATCCCGAGGGCGGCGCCGGTGACGATCGAGACGAGGCCGATTCCGCGGCGCACGACGAGGTTCGCGCTCATCCAATCGACGAGGGGCCGCAGCGCGGGGACGCGCTGGAGGAGTTGCCTGGGAGGGTCGAGGAGAACCCCCGCGGCGAGTACGGGATAGACGAGGAGCAGAATCCAGGCGCCCCAGGACATCGGCGACCAGGGCTCCATCGTGAGGTAGAGCCGCCACACGTAGAGCTTGTGGCCGAGGTCGAGAAAAAGGGCGAGCATCCCGAGCGAGATGGTCGCGAGGCCGAGTATGAAGAGGCCGCTCGAGGCGAGGGCGAACGTGGTGCGCGGTCGGAGGTTCCGGAGGCCTTTCCAGAGCGCCCAGCCGGAGAGAACCATGATCCCCGCCGTGAAGCCCCCGAGGAAGAGATAGACCGGGATCTCCCAGCCCCAGACGTGCAGGTGCGGGTCGGTGCCCGGGCTGTGCGCGGTCGAGACGAACTCCGAGAGGACGGGGCTCATCGGGCTACTCCAGGTAGGAGATCCGGGGCCTCGTCCCGGCTTCGGGCAGCACCGCGTGGTGCCGGCGCGAGGCGAGGAGGCGGCTCACCTCGGACTCGGGATCGTCGAGGTCGCCGAAGTGCATGCAGTGGGTGGGGCAGACCGAGACGCAGGCCGGGTCCTGGCCCTCCTCCACGCGGTGGATGCAGAAGGTGCACTTGTCGGCGTAGCCGTCGGGGTGCACGTAGCGGGCGTCGTAGGGGCAGGAGGCGAGGCAGGCCTTGCAGCCGATGCACTCCTCCTTCGTGACGAGGACGACCTTGCCCCAGTCGTGGACGTGGCTCGCCCCGGTGGGGCAGCAGGTCACGCAGGGCGGGTGGTCGCAGTGGTTGCACCGCTCGGACTGGATCGTCATCGAGAGGTGCGGGTAGCGCCCCTTCGTCGCGTAGGTGATCCAGTCGCGGTTCATCCCCTCCGGGGTCTGGTTCTCCGTCTTGCACGCGACCACGCAGCCCATGCAGCCGACGCAGCGGCGCGTGTCGACGACCATGCCGAGGCGCGCCACGTCAGGCCTCCCTCTCGAGAATGACGAAGTTGACGTTCATGCCGGTGCCGCCCATGAGGGGGTCCGTCTCGTAGCGGGTGACGAGCTGCGCGTCGCTCGCCCCACGGCCGAGCGTGCGTCTCAGCATCTTCGAGGTGTGGCCGAAGCCGTGGACCATATAGACGCAGTCGGCGCGGATGGCCTGGGTGGCCTTCACCTTGATCGGGTTCGACAGGACGCCGTCCTGGTTCTTGAGGCGCACGCGGTCACCGGTCCGGAGCCCGGCGCGCTCGGCCACGTCCGCGTTCACCCAGACCTCGTTCTCGTCCATCGCCTGGGCGAGGACGGGGTTCGTCTGGGTGCGGGAGAAGGTGTGGACAGGGGCGCGCCCGAAGAGAAGGCGGAAGGATCCCGGAGGCTCGGCGGCGGGCCGCTTGAACTTGGGCACCGGGTCGAAGCCCGCGTCCTCGAGCTGGACCGAATAGAACTCGATCTTCTTCGAGGGCGTGGAGAAGACCGGAGGCACGCCCTCCTCGAAGTAGATCGGCGGCCGGGGTCCGCGCACGAGGCCCTTCTTCTGGAGAGCCGCGAGGCTCAGGCCCGCGCCCTTCAGCCGGTACTCGAGGTACTCCTCGATCGTCTTCCAGGGGTAGTAGGCCTCGAGGCCCAGCTTCACCGCGAGCTCGCGGGCGATCCACCAGTTGGGCTTCTGGTCGTGCGGCGCCTCGACGACCGGCTGCCGCAGCGCCACGAACGGCTCGCGGAAGAGCTCGACGTTCAGCTCTTCGTACCGCTCGAGGTACGTAGACTCGGGCAGGACGACGTCGGCCCAGCCCGCGATCTCGCTCCCGACCACGTCCACCACGACGAGGAGGTCGAGGGCCTGGATGGCCTTGATCGTCTCGGCCTCGTTCGGCAGGGCCTGGATCAGGTTCGTCGCGTAGACCACCCAGCCCTTCACCGGGTAGGGCTTGCCGCTGATCGTGGCCTCGCGAATGCCGGTGGTGATGGCCTCGCTCGCGAACGGGAAGCGATGGTCGGGATTGCCCACCTTCCCCTTTTCCGGCTTCGGGTAGGGTGGGTAGGGGTAGGCGGGCACGTTCATGCTGGCCGGCTGGTAGAAACCGCCCTTGCGGCCCCAGCTGCCGAGAAGCGCGTTGAGGAGCGCGATCGCGCGGCTTCTCTGCGCGTCGTCGCCGTACCAGGTCGCGTGGCGGCCGGGGTGGACGAGCGTGGCGGGCCGGTGCCGCGCCATCTCGCGCGCGGTCTCGCGGATCACGTCCGGCTCGATGCCGGTCTCGGGGTAGGCCCACTCCGGCGTGAAGGGGAGGACCTCGGCGGCGAAGGCCTCGAACCCGAAGCCGTGCGCGGCGACGTAGTCCTTGTCGTAGAGCCCCTCGCGCACGAGCACGTTCATCCACGCGAGCAACAGCGCGAGGTCGGTCCCCGGCTTGACGGGCAGGTAGTGCTTCGCCTTCGAGGCCGCGATCGAGAAGCGCGGGTCGGCGACGATCACCGTCGCCCCGGAGCCGATCGCGTCGGCGAACTCCTGCACCTGCGTGTTGTGCATGTTCTCGCCGAGGTGCGAGCCGATGAGGACGAGGCAGCGCGCGTTCCGGATGTCAGTGCGCTCGGGCGAGCCGACGGCCTCGCCGAAGGTCAGCTCGAGGCCCACGTCGCGCGGGCCGCGGCACTGCGCGAAGGACGGGGCCGCCGAGTTCGGCGAGCCGAAGGCCTTCACCGTGTGCTTGAGGAAGGTCCCGCCGAGACCGTGGCTGAAGAGGGCGACCGCCTCCGGGCCGTACGCGGCCTTGATCTCCTGCATCTTCTCGGCGACGTGGCCCAAGGCCTCGTCCCAGGTGACCTCGGTCCACTTCTCCTCGCCGCGGACGCTGGCGCGGAGGAGGGGGGCGCGGAGCCGGGCGGAGTCGAAGTGTGCGCCGACCCCGCCGGTGCCGCGAGGGCAGAGGCGCCCCCGGGAGAGCGGGTCGTCGGGGTTACCCTCGATCTTCCACAGGACGCCGTCCTTCACCGTCGCGATCGCGTTGCACTTCCAGAAGCAGAGATCGCAGAAGGTCGGGACGGTGCGGATCCCCCTTTCGATCGGGCCCTTCGCCGCGTGCAGGCCGGGGAGCGATCCGAGCGTCCCGGCGGCGGCCGCGACGCCGGCCCCGGCCCCGGTGATCTTCAGGAAGCGGCGCCTCGAGAGAGGGTTCATGAAGCAACTCCGTGCATCACCACGTCAAGCAGCGACCGTGCCAGTGCACGAAACGGGATGTTGCGGGGCAGGGACGGGCGAGTCATCCAGTCGGACGGGGACTGGGCGGGCTGGGGCCGGCTTCATCATCCGACTCCCTGGCCCGCATTTGGGGGCTTCGTAATCCGGCATCATGGGGACTGGCCAACATCGGAGCCAACGGCCGTTTCGTGCTTTCTTCGAGACGGGGGGCTCCGCCCCCCGAACCCCCTGGGTTGCAGCTATTGAACGAAAGGTCTGCAACCTCTTGTCTTGTTGCAACGAAATGTTTTCCGGTGTTCTTAGTCGAGGCCCAGCTCGCGCATGCGACGCCAGAGGGTCGTGCGGCTGATGCCGAGGATGCGAGCGGCTTCGTGGCGCCTCCAACGGCAGGCCTCGAGGGCGCCCCGGATGCGGGCCGAGTCGATCGCGTCGGCCTCGGAGCGGTGCGTTGCGCTCGCGCGACCGGGAGCGGCCGGGGCGTGCGACTCCGCGACGGGTGCGAGCGAGACGACCGGCGCCAGTGGCCCGGCCCCGACCTCGCCCGGCAGGTCCTCGGGCAGGATCGTCTGGCCCTTGCAGACGGCGACCGCGTACTCGAGCGCGTTCTCGAGCTCGCGCACGTTGCCCGGCCACGCGTGCTCGAGGAGCAGCCGCAGGACGTCGGGCGAGAAACGCAGGGCGCGGCCCTGTCGGGCGCCCACGCGGGCCAGGAGGAACGTGGCGAGGGGCTCGATGTCCTCGCGCCGGTCCCGCAGCGGCGGGATCTCGATCGGCACGACGCGCAGGCGGTAGTAGAGGTCCTCCCGGAACCGGCCGTCCTGCACCGCGCGCCGCAGGTCCAGGTTGGTGGCGGCCACGATGCGGGCGTCGCTCGTGCGGGGCTTGCTCTCGCCCACCCGCTCGAAGGTGCGCTCCTGCAGGACGCGCAGCAGCTTCATCTGGAGGTGGAGGGGCACGTCGGCCACCTCGTCGAGAAAGAGAGTCCCCCCGGCCGCCAGCTCGAAGCGCCCGGCGCGGTCCCGGACCGCGCCGGTGAAGGCGCCACGCACGTGACCGAAGAGCTCGCTCTCGAGCAGCTCGCCCGGCAGCGCGCCGCAGTTCACGGCCACCAGGGGCCCGGCTCGCCGCGGCGAGCGGGCGTGGATCGCGTGGGCGACGATCTCCTTGCCGGTGCCGCTCTCGCCGGTCAGGAGCACGGTGGCCTCGCTGTGCTCGAGGTTCTCGATCAGCCGGAATATGCGCTCCATCGCCGGGGAGCGGCCGATGAGGCCCGGGAAGGGCGAGGCCGTGGCATTCTGGTCCTCCTCCGCCGGCCGCAGAACGATCACGTACGCGACGCGCGGGTCGCACACGGCCCCCGGCTCGGGGCAGAAGGGCGCCGCCGTGACGGAGACGAGCCGGGGGGCGGAGCCCGGCACGGTCAGCGACGAGCGCCAGCCCTCGCGCCGCTCGCCGGCGAGAAGCAGCTGCCGCAGCGTGCCGGCCGGGCCGAAGAGCTCGGAGCTGCCCCCTCGTCCGCCGGCGGGTCTGGAGGGATGGCGGAGAACGGGATCTCGGACAGGCTCATCGACGACTCCTCGGGCGCTTCGTCTGCAGAGCCCGTGCCAGCCCGGACCGGGGCCTCAGCCCCGGGCGAGGAGATCGTCGAAGGCCCGCGAGGGCAGGACGTCGAGAGAGGGCACGACCAGGTCGGCTTCCAGCGCCGCGTGGTGGTCGGACAGGACGCCGATCGATCGCATCCCGGCGCGGCGGGCCGCCTCCAGGCCCGCAGGGGCGTCCTCCACGACGACGCACCGCCCGGGGGCGAGGCCGAGCCGCCGCGCGGCTTCCAGGAAGATGGCCGGGTCGGGCTTGCCCCGGCCCACCTCGTCCGCCGACACGACCGCGTCGAGGTATCTCTGGAGGCCGAGGACTGCGAACGCGGCGTCGATGTTGGGCCGCGGGGCGGAGGAAGCGAGCGCCTGCTTCCAGCCGGCCTCGCGCAGGCGGGAGAGCCAGTCCAAGGCCCCCGGCAGCGGCTCGAGGCCGCGCTCGCGCAGCCGGCGGCGGTAGGCCCGCTCCTTCGCCTCGCTCACGCGCTCGATCCACTCCGCGGCGATCGCCGTCCCGAACAGCTCGTGCAGGATCTCGTCGTTGCGCTTGCCGAAGGTGTTGGCGAAGTCGCCCGGCTGGACCGACCGGCCCTCGGTAGCCAGCGTGTCGCGCCAGGCGATCCAGTGGTGCCCCGCCGAGTCGATCAGCGTCCCGTCCAGGTCCCAGAGCGCACCGCCGGGCGCTCCCGATGCCGCGTCCATCCGACGAGGATAACAGGACCGGGCGGTTTGGCCGGAGGGTGAGCTACACTCAGCACGCACGACGAGCGCCCGCGGGGTCGCGCGGGTCCTCAACGTGCCTTTCAGCGGGAAGAGCACCGTGCCGGTGTTCGGCCTCGATCTCGGCTTCACGTTCGACCGGGGACCCACGTCTTCGTCGGCGTGGACACAAGCCTGCGCTACCAGGCCGCCCCCTCGCAGCTCGACGGCCTGGCCGGCTTCACCCAGATCGACGACAGCGGCGGCAAGTGGTCGTCCTCGGTGGTGGCGTCCCTCGGCGTCAGGTTCTGAGCCGGCGCCGGCGGACCGGCTAGAAATCTTGACTAATCTGTGAAGATTGATAAGCTAGGGGCATGAGCAGCCTGTCGCTGGGCGACATTACGAAGGCCGAGTACAAGGCCGGCTTCGTCACCGACATCGAACAGGAGACGCTTCCGCCCGGCCTCTCCGAGGACGTCGTCCGCCTGATCTCGGCGAAGAAGGGCGAGCCCGCGTGGATGACCGAGTGGCGGCTCAAGGCCTACCGGCACTGGCTCACGATGGTGGAGCCGAAGTGGCCGAACGTGCACTACCCGCCGATCGACTACCAGGCCATCTCGTACTACTCCGCCCCGAAGCGGAATAAGGACGCGCCGAAGAGCCTCGACGAGGTGGACCCGAAGCTGCTCGAGACGTACGAGAAGCTGGGCGTGCCCCTCCACGAGCGCGCGGTGCTGGCCGGGGTCGCGGTGGACGCGGTCTTCGACAGCGTCTCCGTCGCCACCACCTTCAAGGAGAAGCTGAAGGAGGCGGGCGTCGTCTTCTGCTCCTTCTCCGAGGCGGTCAAGGAGCACCCCGACCTCGTGCGGCAGTACCTCGGGACCGTGGTGCCGTACTCGGACAACTTCTTCGCCGCCCTCAACGCCGCGGTCTTCTCCGACGGCTCCTTCGTCTTCGTGCCGAAGGGCGTGCGCTGCCCGATGGAGCTCAGCACCTACTTTCGCATCAACGCCTCGAACACGGGGCAGTTCGAACGGACCCTGATCGTCGCGGAGGACAGCGCCTACGTCAGCTATCTGGAGGGATGCACTGCCCCGGTGCGCGACGAGAACCAGCTCCACGCCGCGGTCGTCGAGCTCGTCGCGCTCGAGAACGCGCAGATCAAGTACTCGACCGTCCAGAACTGGTACCCGGGCGACAAGGACGGGAAGGGCGGCATCTACAACTTCGTCACCAAGCGCGGCAAGTGCGCCGGCCCGCGCTCGAAGATCTCCTGGACCCAGGTCGAGACCGGCTCCGCCATCACCTGGAAGTACCCCTCCTGCATCCTGCAGGGCGACGACTCGGTGGGCGAGTTCTACTCGGTGGCGGTGACCAACAACCGCCAGCAGGCGGACACCGGCACCAAGATGATTCACAGCGGAAAGAACACCCGCAGCACCATCGTGTCGAAGGGCATCTCCGCCGGCCGCGGGCAGAACTCCTACCGCGGCCTCGTCCGGATCGGCAAGGGCGCCGACGAGGCCCGCAACTACTCGCAGTGCGACTCGCTCCTCATCGGCGAGAAGTGCGGGGCCCACACGTTCCCCTACATCGACGTGCAGAACTCCAGCGCGCAGATGGAGCACGAGGCCACGACCTCGAAGATCAGCGAGGACCAGCTCTTCTACTTCCTCTCCCGCGGGATCGGCTCCGAGGACGCGGTCAGCATGATCGTGAACGGCTTCTGCAAGGAGGTCTTCAAGGAGCTGCCCATGGAGTTCGCGGTCGAGGCGCAGAAGCTCCTGGGCGTGAGCCTGGAGGGCAGCGTCGGCTAGAGCTAGATCAGGTCCGCCCGCGGTGGGCGATCCTGCCTTCTGCGGCTCACGCCTTCGCCCGGCGCTGCAGCCGGTCGTAGAAGCCCATCCGCTCGAGCTCGAGCGTGTAGCGGCGGGTGGCCTGCCGGACGGGCTCGACGATCTCCTCCGCCTCGGCCTGAAGCGCCGCGCTCGCGAACGCGCCGCACCAGCCCGCCACCGCCCGCACCGCCCGCCTCGGGAGCCGGCTCGCGTGCGCCGGGTCCACCGTCACTCGCCCGAAGGGCGTGACGTGGAAGGCCCGCAGCGCGTCCTCCTCGACGAGGGCGCTCTCGCGGGTCAGGCGCAGCTGCCGTACCGTCTCGTCGGTCCCGACCTCGATCTCGGCGAGCTGGGCGACGGCCGACATGGCCCACGCCAGGACGCCCGCCTCGACGCTGCGGCTCTGGTCCGACCACACCACGCGCCGCGGCGCGGTGTCGAGAACGAGGTCGTCGAGCCTCCGCAGCGTGTCGTCGTGCTGCAGGTCCAGCTGGCGGCGGACGGTGTCCCGGTCTTCCTCGCGCGCCAGCGGGTGGGGGAGCGCGGACTCGATCTTCCGCAGCGGCGCGCCCTTCTCGGTGATGACGGTGGTCACGGTGAACTTCGGCTGGGAGACGGCCTCCGTCAGGACCACGAACGAGCGACCGCTCACCTCGACCCGCGTGAAGCGGCCGAAGCCCAGGCCGGTGTCGGGCGGGCCGAGCTCGACCCGGCGAACGTCCGCACGCTCAGCCGGCGGTGTCGTGGGGGGCGCGGGCGCCGTGGGAGATGGGGTCGGCACGACGATGCGCACCGGCGCGACCCGGACGGAGGTCGGTGCGGCCGTCGCCGGCCGCTCGACGAGCTCGCGCACCTTCTCGATCAGGTCGCGGAGGGGGAAGGGTTTCAGGAGGAAGGCATCCGCGCCGGCGGCGAGCACGGCCCGGATCCGCGCCTCGGAGCGCACGGCGGAGACGGCGATGAACGGCACGCGCTCGAGCCCGGGCACGGCCCGCACCGCGCGGAGCAGGCTCTCGCCGTCCATGTCGGGCATCACGATGTCGCTCACTACGCAGTCGGGCCGGATCTCGGCCACGCTCTGCAAGGCGGCCGCCCCGGTCGGGAAGGCGTGGGTCTCGAACTCGGGCGCCCGGAAGGCGCGCTCGAGCAGTAGCCGCACCTTCGAGTCGTCGTCGACCACGACCATTCGCCGAGGGGAGTTCATGGCGGGACTCGCGGGCCAGGTGGTTCCGGCAGGCATACTCTCAGACCGCGGTTCGGGGTGTCAACGTCGGCGTGGCCGCGCTAGGGCCTCGTCTTCTTCGCGAGGCGCACCACCGAGCCGCCCCGCCGGGGGAACACGAACGACACGCGGTCGGTGAAGCACCGCATGTAGTAGATCCCGCGGCCGCTCCCCCGCGCCAGGTTCGGCTCGCAGCAGGGGTCGGGGACGCGCTCGGGATCGAACCCGGGGCCCCGGTCACGAACCGTGATCACGAGGCTGTCCGGGGTCAGGTGCAGGCCGATGCGCGTAGGCGCGCCGTCGGCGCTGCGGCCGTGGCGGAAGGCGTTCACCACGGCCTCCCGGAGGGCCACCCCGACGAAGACCGCCCCGTCGGCGTCCAGGCCCCCCGCGCGGCCCATGCACACCGCGAGGTCCTCGATGTGATCCAGGGCCGCCTCGCCGTCCGGCCCGGGCCCCAGGACGAAGCGGGCCGACCAGGTCCCGCTCCGCGGGTGGCGGCGGAAACGGCCCAGCCGGAGCGCCTCCGAGTCGAGATCGGCCATCGGGACCACGCCATTATGGACGAGCCCGCGCGGCCGAGGTTCCGCAAAAACCCTATCTGACGCGGGCTTTTCCGGCCGGAGGGCGCCTGCGGGAGTGTGCCAAAAGAGGTATATTCGCGCCCTCCCGAGGGGAGCCAAGGGGCGACAATGGGCGGCTGGAAGGTCCGGTTGGGCGACGGCAGCGAGATTGGGCCGATGGACCTCGCGGCCCTCCACACCTGGCTCGCGCAGGGCCTGGTGGACGGGGACAGCCCGGTCATGCGCCCCGGGGCGCGGAGGTGGGTCGCCCTCGGCACGATCCCGGAGCTCAAAGGGGCCCTGGGGGCCTCCCGCCCGAGGGCCGCGTCGCGCCCCCGCCGCGCGCGCCCGGCGCGCGCCGAAGCCGAGCCGGCCGGAGCCGACGAGCCCACGGCCGTGGATCTCTGGCGGGTGCGGGTCGTCGGGGCCCTGCTCCTCGTCGCGGCGGCGGCGTTCGCGTACCTGGCCTGGCGCCCCGCCGATGCCTCCCCGGTCTTCGACGGCGCGCCGTGGCTGCAGGTCGCGCTCGGCGCCCTCGCGCTCGGGCTGGCCCTGCTGCCGGGCTGGGACCTCGCGCGGCGCGGCGTGCGGATCGCACTCCTCCTCGTCGCGTTCGCCCTCTTTCCCCTCGCCGGCATCCTGATCGCGCAGGGCGAGCGTGGCGCGGGGCTCCTCGCTCTCGCGTCCGTGTGGCTCTTCGCCTCCGGGCTCGCCGCGCTCCTGCCCCGGACCCTGGGCTGGGCCGGTGTCACGCTCGTGCTCCTCCCGGTGCTGGCCGCGGGCTACGGCGCCTGGCGCTTCGGGCGGGCGCCGGAGAGCGACGCCTCGAGGCGCGTGCGCGAGTGGGCCTCCGCCGATCGCCGCTACACCGACGGCGCGCTCGGCCTCACCCTCGACGTCCCGGAAGGCTGGGTGGTCCTCAAGCCTGACAACCCCCTCGTGGCCGCGCCCGCCGAGGCGCGGCTCACGCTCGCCCAGCCCCGGCACGGCGGCCTCGGCTACCTCCTCGTCGAGCCCGCGCCGCGGGGCGTGGCGACCGCCGACCAGTACCTGGACCAGCTCGTCGCCCGCCGCCGCGCCGAGCGCCCGGGCCTCGAGCCGGGCCAGCGGGCGAACGCGCTCGTGGGATCCCTGGCGGTCCGCCGCCACGACTCGGCCTGGCTCGACGCAGGGGTGCGCCAACGCGAGGTCGCCGTGGCGGGGCTCGACGGCTGGATGGGCTTCGCCCTCGTGGCCTGGATGCCGGAGGCGACGGCCTCCCGCCCCGACGGGCTCGACGCGCTCACGCGGGGCCTCGCGGCGCGCGGCCTGCTGGCCGTCCGCCTGCGGGCGGCGGTCGACGCGGTGGTGAGCGGGGTGCCGCACCTGTCGACCCCGGCGGCCGAGCAGCTCATGGCCCAGAGCGAGGCGCGCGTCCTCGAGCCCGA